>NZ_JBQSXW010000006.1:0-180552 GCF_052378625.1 Brachybacterium sp. AOP25-B2-12
CCCCGGGAACAGCCAGGACTCGGCCCGTTGTGACCCCTTCCGACCCGTGCGGCCCGCTCCCTCCGGCGCGGCTCCCCGGACCTCGGCACCCAGCTGGCTGTTCGACCCCATCCGCCCGGCCACCCATCCGCCCGGCCACCCACCCGTCCGGCCACCCACCCGTCCGGCCACCCAGCTGGCGGTTCGACCTCCCACCCGACCACCCACGCGCCCGTCCACCCACGGGACCGCGCGCGCATCCTGAGACGACTGTCCATAGAGTGGCCATACCGCCGCCCCCGCGGCGCGACCACGACCCCCCGCGACGCGCGCCGACGCCGTCGCCACCCGATGCCGGGCACTCCGGTGACGGAAGGACGGACATGATCGATACCGCTCTGCAGTCGACGTTCGACGAGGTGCTGCGCCGCAACCCCGGCGAGCCCGAATTCCACCAGGCCGTGCGCGAGGTCTTCGAGTCCCTCGAGGTGGTGCAGGCCCGTCATCCCGAGTACTCCGACGCCGGGATCATCACCCGCCTGTGCGAGCCGGAGCGACAGATCATCTTCCGTGTGCCGTGGGTCGACGACCACGGCCAGGTGCAGGTCAACCGCGGTTTCCGCGTCGAGTACAACTCGGCGCTGGGTCCCTACAAGGGCGGGCTGCGCTTCCACCGCTCCGTGAACCTGGGGATCGTGAAGTTCCTGGGCTTCGAGCAGATCTTCAAGAACTCCCTGACCGGGCTGCCGATCGGCGGCGGCAAGGGCGGCTCCGACTTCGATCCGCACGGCCGCTCCGACGGCGAGGTCATGCGGTTCTGCCAGTCGTTCATGACCGAGCTGTGGCGCCACATCGGCGAGTACACGGACGTGCCCGCCGGGGACATCGGCGTGGGCGCGCGGGAGATCGGCTTCCTGTTCGGGCAGTACAAGCGGCTGACCAACCGCTACGAGGGCGGCGTCCTGACTGGCAAGGGCCTGGACTGGGGCGGCTCGCTCGTGCGCAAGGAGGCCACAGGCTACGGGGCCGCGATCTTCGCCGACGAGATGCTGCGGGCGCGCGGCACCGGCGTCGAGGGGCGCCGGGTGTCCGTCTCGGGCTCCGGCAACGTCGCGATCTACGCGATCCAGAAGGTGCGCCAGCTCGGCGGGATCCCCGTCACCGCCTCGGATTCCTCGGGCTACGTGGTCGACGAGGACGGGATCGACCTCGAGCTGCTGCAGCAGATCAAGGAGGTCGAGCGCGGGCGCATCGGCGAGTACGAGGAGCGACGCGGAGGTCGGGCGCGCTTCGTGGCCGACGGGTCCGTGTGGGACGTGCCGGTGGGGATCGCCCTGCCCTGCGCGACCCAGAACGAGCTCGACGCCGACGCGGCCCGCACCCTGCTGGGCAACGGCGTCGAGGCGGTCTCCGAGGGCGCCAACATGCCCTCGACCCCGGAAGCGGTGGCGCTGTTCCGCGAGGCGGGGATCGCCTTCGGCCCGGGCAAGGCGGCCAATGCGGGGGGCGTCGCGACATCGGCGCTGGAGATGCAGCAGAACGCCTCGCGGGACACCTGGACCTTCGAGTACACCGAGGAGCGGCTGACCCAGATCATGCGGTCCATCCACACGACGTGCCTCGAGACCGCCGAGGAGTTCGACCGCCCCGGGGACTACGTCCTGGGCGCGAACGTTGCGGGGTTCCGCAAGGTGGCCGACGCGATGATGGCCTTCGGCGTCGTCTGAGGCTGGCGCGGGGCGGGTTCGCTCCGTCCGGGGTCGACCCGGGCAGGGCAGATCCTGCCCGGACCCGTCCTCAGCGGTCCGTCTCCCCGTCCGCCACGTCGCTCGGGGGGATCCGCCGGGCGCGCAGGTCGGGCTCGGCCATGTCGGGGTCGTAGGGGAACATCGGCCGCTGGATGTGCCGATGCCCCAGCCGCAGGAGGTCCTGGTCCACGCCGCCCGGGGTCAGGGCCAGGATCCAGTCGGCGGCCATCGCGTGCAGCTCGGGCTCGAGGTAGCCGATCTTGACGACCACGACGTCCGTCGCCTGCGGATCCAGGCCCAGCGCCGTGAAGTCCGAGGCGAGGTGGTAGGGCTTGCGGCGAGCGGTCACGATGACGTCGATGCTCCCGGTCCGCAGCACCACCTCGGTGCCCGCGTGGACGTCTCCGGTGCGGATCGCGCGGACCTCTCCGGTCAGGGTCACGGGACCTTCGGCTCGGTCGTCGACGGCAGCCCCGACGGTGACGGTCACGTGCGCCTCGATCCCCGCGGCTACGGCGATGTCGATCGCCGCGGGCCCCGGGATCGACGCGTAGATCAGGGTGGGCCCGTCGGCGGCGCGGAACTCGGGTCGGGCGAGCAGGCGGGCGAGCGTCCAGGTGACGTCGCCCGCGCCGCCCGCCGTGGGATTGTCCCCGGACTCCGAGACGAGGAACGGCCGGGCGGGCGAGGCCAGCGCGCGGTCGATCGCCTCGTCGAGGGGCGCGGTCGGGGCGACGAAGGCGAAGTCCTCCCGCGCGTCCCAGAACGCCCTGGCCAGGCATTCGGCACCGGCGGCCACCGCGAGCTCGTCGGCGCCGGTGACGACCACCGCGGCGTGGCAGCGCGGCTCATCGGCCCAGGCGTAGCCCACCCAGATCGAGGCATCGAGCACCCCGGGATCGGCCGTCACGGCGTCGATGCCGGCGTACACCCCGCGGGCGGGTTCGATCCGCGTGGAGGTCTTCTCCCCGGGCAGCAGCACCGGCACGGGGACCCACGCCTTGACCGGCCGTCCGCCCGCGGCGATCCGGTCCACGAGCAGGCGCACGGCGCGCTCGCGGGTCTCGTCGACGTCGATGTGCGGGGCGGTCCGATAGCAGGTCAGCAGGTCACAGGCGTGGACGAGTGCGCGGGAGACGTTGCCGTGCAGGTCCAGCGAGGCGGAGACGAGGGGATCGGGGCCGATCACGGCGCGGATGCGGGACAGGAGCACCGCCTCGGCGTCCACGAGGCCCTCGACGCTCATCGCACCGTGGAGGTCCAGGTGGAGTCCGTCGAGCGGTCCCTCGGCGACCGCGTGGGCGAGCCCCGCGAGGAGCTCGCCGGTCAGCGACGCGAAGGCCTCCGCGGTGACGATCCCACCGGGCAGGGCCTTGCCCACGAGCACGGGCACCCAGCGTGCGGCCCCGCGCGACGGCGTGCCGGGGGCGAGGTACGGGTAGCGGTCCAGCACCTGCGGGCCGCGCACGGGATGGAAGGCCGCCGCCTCGGTGCGGGCCGGGGAGAAGGTGCTCGACTCGATGCCGACCCCGGCGATCGCGATCCGCGGCAGGGGTTCCGGAGCGCTCCGGGGAGGTGCGCCCTCACCGTCGGGCACGCGCGAGCACCGCCTCGGCCACGACGTCGGCCACCTCGGGCGCCAGGTCGAGGTTCAGCGAGGGCTCGATGAGCTCGGCCTCCAGCAGCACGATGCCGTAGGCGGCGGTGTCCACGAGGTCGATCCGCGCGTACAGCGGCACGGGCCGCCCGGTGACCTCGGCGACGGCGCGCAGCGCGGCCGCCGCGAACGACCGCTCGGCGTCCGTGGTGGGCACGATCTCCCGATGCTCCTGGTAGACGCCGCCGATCAGGCCGCCGCCCCGTGCGAGCAGGGCGCCCTTGGCGATCGCGTGCGTGAAGCGCCCGTCGATGAGGTACAGCGCCTTCTCGGCGCCCGCGCTGAGCTCGGGGACCTCGGGCTGCAGCATGACGGTGCCGCCGGCGCCGAGGATCCGCTGCGCGAGCGCCGCGGCGGCCGGATCCGCGGCTGCGAAAAGCCCGGTGCGGTCGCTGCCGGCGCTGACCGCGGGCTTGATGACGACGTGGTCGCCCCCGGCGGCGGCGAGGGAGGCCGCGACCTCCGGCTCGGTGCGCAGGTAGGCGGTGGGCACCACCGGCACGCCCGCGCGCTCGAGGTCCGCGAGGTAGGTCTTGTCGCTGTTCCAGCGGAGGACCGCCGGATCGTTGGCGACCTGCACGCCGGCGCCCTCGAGGCGGTCGATCCACGCGGCGAAGTCCGCGGCATGGACGGTGTAGTCCCACGGGCTGCGGATCAGGACCAGGTCGAAGCGGGTCCAGTCCACCGCGGGATCGTGCCAGTTCACGCTCTCGGCGTGCGCACTGCGGTCCCGCAGCGCGGCGGAGATGCGGGGGGTGTCCCGGTCGGTGTCGAGGTCGGTGTAGACCTCAGGATGGGTGACGACGATGGCGATGCTGGGCATGGTCCTCAGGCTATCGGCGGCGCGGCGTCGGCGCGGGCAGCGACCGTCATGCGGGGACGCGGACGGGCAAGAACCCGGTTGGACGCGGAACCCAGCGGTCACGCGCCCGTCGCCGGGCCCACCCGATGCCCGAGCGACGCCTGGAAGCGCAGCAGGTATCCGTCGGGATCGCACACCAGCACCTGGTGCACACCGGCCTCCTCGCCGGGACCGATCCGGTACCAGCGCTCCTCCGGGCCCTCGAAGGGGACGATGCCGGCGTGCGCGAAGGCGGCCAGCAGCGAGTCGAGCTCGGCGACGGCGATCTGCAGGTTCACCCCCCGCCCCAGCGGCCGCTCCAGCGGTCCCGTGGCCCAGGTGCGGCCCCGTGATTCCTCGTCGAGCATGACCTCGGCACCCTCGCGCACCAGGTAGGCGAAGCCCTCCTCGGGGCGGTCGTAGCGCACCGCGAAGCCGCACACGCCGCACCAGAAGGCCAGGCTGCGGCCCAGATCGGCGACGACCAGCTCGGGGACGAGGGCGGTCATCCCCGGCCGTCCCCGAGCGCCGTGAGCACCTCGGGCAGCTCGAGGATCCCGCCCGATCCGAGGAAGTGCCCCGCGCCCGGCACCACCACGAGGTCGGCACCGAGCGCGCTCGCGAGGTGATCCGAGGCCCACGCGGGCACCGCCGGGTCGTCGTCGGAGCGGATCACGGTGGCCCGGGCGATCCGGCCCGCGACCGCGGCGGGATCCGCGCCGTCCGTGAAGGCGGGGGCGAGGTCCCGGACGAAGGTGTCGAGCTCCGGGTCGCCGCTGACGGGCAGCTGCTCGGTGAACGGGGCGACCGCGACCAGGGCACCGAGGCGACCGCCGCCCGGGTCCGCCGCGGCCAGACGCTGGAGGGCGCGGATCCCGGTGACCCCGCCCAGGCTGTGCGTGATCAGGGCGGTCCTCTCGTCGAGCGGGCCGATCGCGGCCGCGGCCAGGGCGATCCAGGACTCGGCGTCGGGGGCCTGCGGATCCGGGAGCTCCACCCGGTCCAGCACGGGGACCTGCCGGGCCAGCCATGGGAACCAGTGGTTGGCGGTGTGAGCGCCGAAGCCGTGCAGCAGTACGACCCGGGTGAACGGCGGGGCGGCGGGAGTCGTGCTCATGCCCAGATCCTAGAGACGGTGCGGCGGGCCGAGCGCAGCTGGGGACCGGGTGGCCGGGCCCGGGCGGTGCCGCCGGTCGGGCACCCGGCCACGCAGGGAGCTCCGAGCCGCCGCCGCTCGGGTGGCGCCGCCGTTCTGGCACCCAGCCACGTCGCGAACATCGCGCACAGCTCCGCAGGATCCGTCAGGCTCCCAGCCACTCGGCGAGGCTCGACCGCAGCACCGGCAGCGCGGCGCGATGCGCGGGATCGCCCTCGGCGGCACGGCGCGTGACGTGCAGCAGCATCGCGGTGCGCTCGTAGGCGACCCACGCGTCGCGCCGTGCGCGCAGGTCGTCGACGTCCGGGATCGCCGTCGGGTCGTAGCCGCGCGCGGCGTCGACGTAGGTCCGCAGGAGGTCCTCGAGCGCCCCGTCGTCCAGCGGCACGTACCAGGGGCCGCCGTGGACCGGGCCGCCGATGATCGCGAGGTCGCGCGCGCGGTCGTCGGCCTGGGCCCATTCGAAGTCGATGAAGCGGGGGCGGGGTGCGCCCTCGGCGTCGTCCTCCCAGACGACGTTGGTCGCGCAGAGGTCCCCGTGCGCCAGGACGTACGCATCGTTGCGGGCGAAGGCCGGCTCGGCCTGGGCGCAGCGGCCTCGGGCGGCGGCGAGCAGCGGGGCGACGTCCGCGCGGTCCGCGACCTCCGGGTGGTGCTCGTGCCACCAGGCGAAGGCGCCGTCGGCCTCGGCGAGGATCGACATCGGCCCGGGGGCGAGCCCCGCGGTGTCCGGTGCGCCGAGCAGCGGGCCGCGGCCCGGCATCGACGCCGTGTGCAGCCGTGCGAGGGCGCGGGCGTGCGCCCGCAGATGGCGCGGGCTCCAGTCCGTCGGCGCCAGCACGCGGCCCGGCACGAAGGCCGTCACCAGACAGGGGCGGCCGATGGGGCTGCTCGCGGGGTCGTCCCACAGCGCCAGCGGCAGCGGGCCCAACCCCGGCGGCACGTGGCGCAGCGCGGCGATCTCCCGTCCGAGGGGCTGCGCGAGATCCTCGGGGTCGCGCCAGGGCACGCGGACGGTGACGCCGGGATGGCCCGGGGAGCAGATGGCCCAGGCCGCGAAGGACTCGCCGACGCCGATCACCTCGATGCCCGAGTCCTCGGCGGGGCGCGGGCCCGGGGTGTCCGGTCCGCGGGGGACGAGCGTGCCGTCCCGCCAGGCCGCGAGGATCCGCCGACCCACCTCGGGGTCGGCGGCGGCGTCCGTCGCGTCCGTCATCGGGACATCATCTCCCGGGGGCAAGATGGACGTGCTGGCCGGTTCAGCCGGACCTCGCGCCGGAGACCGCATCGTGTCCCACCGCCTCTGGCCCCCCTCTGGTACCACCGCCACTCGTCCCACCACCTGGAGGATTCAGCGCATGGAGATCATCGTCCTGGCCGTGCTCGTGGGCCTCAGCATCGGCGTGGTCGTGGGCGCGCTCGGGGCCGGCGGCGGGATCCTCGCCGTGCCGGTGCTCGTGTACGTGCTGGGGCAGGACCCGCACGAGGCCACCGCGAGCTCGCTCGTGATCGTGGGCCTGACCGCGCTCGCGAGCCTCACCCACCACGCCCGGGTGGGGACCGTGGCCTGGCGCGACGGCCTGCTGTTCGGGCTCGGGTCGGTGCTCGCGGCGCTGATCGGCGCGCGGGCCTCGGCCCTCGTGCCCTCCCACCTGCTGATGATCCTGTTCGCCGTGCTGCTGCTGGGGGTGTCGGCGGTGATGCTGCGCAGCGCGATCCGGGGTCGGGCGGCGGAGAGGGCCGACGAACGCGCGGGCGCCCGGACGCAGGACGACGGAGGTGATGGTGCCAGGTTCGGAAATGCCCGTGATGGCCTCGATGCCGATCCTCGGGACGGCGCGGTCGACGCCGACGCCGTCGAGATCAGGGGCTCCGGGAGTCCGGCGGAACCTGCGACGCTGCGACCCTCGACCGCCCGGCTTCTCCTCGCGGCCACCGCGACGGGCCTGCTCACGGGCTTCTTCGGGGTGGGCGGCGGGTTCATCGTCGTGCCGATGCTGGTGCTGGTCCTGGGGCTGTCGATGCGCCGGGCCGCCGGGACGTCCCTGCTGGTCATGATCATCGCGACCGCCGCGAGCCTCGCGGGCCGCGCGGGGACCGGCGTGCACGTCGACTGGCCCGTGACGCTGCTGTTCGCGGCGGGGTCGATGGCCGGCGGGGCCCTGGGCGGGCCGCTGTCCGCGCGCGTGCGTCCCTCGACCCTGGTCCTCGCCTTCGCCGTGCTGCTGGGTGTGGTGGGGCTGTTCACGGGCGTGCGGGAGGTCGTGGGCTGAGGCGGGGGGGGCGGCTCGGTCCCGTCCGTTGGGGTCCGGCGCGGATCCATCCGCAGGGTCCCTGCGCGGACCTGTCCGCCGGGTCCTGGCACCCACGGGACCGCCCCGCGGCCCAGTTTGAGAATCATTCGCAAATACTGCTACGGTTCGCCTCATGATTGATATGGGAACCATTCGCAACAAGGGCCTCGCGCTCGCGGGCATCGGGGTGCTCGCGCTCGCCGGATGCAGCGGGGGAGGGGAGAGCGCCGAGGAGGCCTCGAGCTCCGCCGCCGCGGAGTCCGATCGCACGGAGGTCGGCGGGCTCACCCCGCGCATCGTCCTCGCGCACGACAAGGGCGTCACGACCATCGACTCCGAGGACGGAGAGGTGCTCGATACGACCGAGGTCAAGGGCTATGCGCGGCTCAACGCCGCGGGCGATGGCCGCCACGTCATGGTCAGCACCTCCCAGGGCTTCCAGGCCTACGACACGGGCCTCATCGCCCAGGCGCACGGCGACCACTACCACTACTACGAGCAGAGCCCCGCGCTCACCGACATCACGGTCAAGGCCCCCGAGCCGGGCCACGTCGTTCCCCACGACGGCCACACCGCCCTGTTCTCCGACGGCACCGGGGAGATCACGATCTTCGAGACCGACGCGCTGGCCGATGGAGAGCTCGGCACCCCCACCGAGGTCAAGGCCGACGCACCCCACCACGGCGTGGCCGTCCCCCTGCAGGACGACGCCGTGCTGCTGACCCAGGGCGCCGAGGACGAGCGCCACACGGTGCAGGTCCAGGACGCCTCCGGGAAGGTCACCGCCGAGACCACGGACTGCCCCGGCGTCCACGGCGAGGCGGGGGCCCAGCCGACCGCCTCCGGCGGCGACGTCGTGAGCCTGGGCTGCGAGAACGGTCCCGTCGTCTACCGCGACGGCGCCTTCCACAAGGTCTCCGTGCCCGAGGCCTACCAGCGCTCCGGCAACCAGAAGGGCAGCCCTGTCTCGCCCATCGTCCTGACCGACTACAAGGTCGAGGAGGAGCCCGCCGGCGGCACCGAGCACCCCACCCGCATCGGCCTGCTCGACACCACGAACGACACCATGCGCACCGTGGACCTCGGCTCGCCCTACTGGTTCCGCTCCCTGGACCGCGGCGAGAACGGCGAGGCCCTGGTCATCACCGGGGACGGCGAGCTGAACATCCTCGACCCGGTCAGCGGCGCGGTCACCCACGAGGTGCCCGTGGTCCAGCCCTGGACCGAGCCCGAGGAGTGGCAGGAGCCCGGCCCGATGATGGCCGTGGCCGACGGCACCGCCTTCGTCGTCGACCCCGAGGCCAAGAAGCTCGTGCTCGTCGACATCGCCAGCGGCGAGAAGTACCGCGAGCTCGACCTCGACGTGGTGCCCCACGAGATCCAGGTGACCTCGGGCGATGCCTCCGGCAGCGTCAAGGTCGGCGGGGGCGAGGCGTCCGATGCAGGCGGCGCGCACGCGGACCACGAGGGCGAGGGCCATGAGGACCACGACCACGAGGGTCACGACCACGGCAGCAGCGACGGCGGGCACTGAGCGCGCCGCTGACCGGGAGCACGGGGTTCGGCAGGGTGTGCAGCGGTCGACCACTCGGCCCCGGACGGCCACCCGACCTCGATCGTGAGGAGGAGCACCCCATCGCCATCATGGCGGTGGGGCGCTCCTGTGCTCAGCGGACCTCCCACTCCTCGACGTCGCCCGGGACCGGGGAGAACAGCGGGTGGTGCCGGATCGAGGCGGGTCCGCCCTCGGCGGGCAGACGCTCCAGCCACGCGGGCGAACGCTCCGTCACCTTCGCCCGCAGGTGCGCGAGCTCGTAGGCGAGCTGCCCGTCGGTCACGGGGATGGGCGTGAGCGAGAGCGGGTCCATCGGGCGCATGATCCTCGTCGGATCGAAGCGGTACCCGCGCGCCGTCGCCTCCCGCTGCAGCGCCACCAGGAAGGCGCCGATCGCGGCCTCGGGACGGTCGTGCGCGCGGAAGCGCACCAGCTGAGGGTGCCGGGTGTAGCCCTTCGTCCCGCCCGCGAGCACCTTCTGCGCCAGGAGCGCCTCGCGCCACGACGCCACCAGGGCGGCGCGGTCCAGCAGGGACGGGTGCAGGCTCCACAGTCGCATGGGGGCCATCCTCGCAGGTGGGGCGTGGTGCGTCGGGCGTGGGGCGGGCGACGGTGCCGTGCCGACCGTCGTCCCGAGTGCTCCGGGAGCCGGGCCCGTGCCGATGCGGGCCACGGATCGGG
Source organism: Brachybacterium sp. AOP25-B2-12 (assembly GCF_052378625.1). Taxonomy (NCBI): domain Bacteria; kingdom Bacillati; phylum Actinomycetota; class Actinomycetes; order Micrococcales; family Dermabacteraceae; genus Brachybacterium; species Brachybacterium sp. AOP25-B2-12. Next base: position 9,912 of record NZ_JBQSXW010000006.1, read on the forward strand.
TCGTGAGCCCACCCGATCCGTGGCCCGCAATCGGGTGGGCTCACCACCCATCGGCCAGGTTCCTCAGGCGCCCTGGTCCTCCCAGCGCCGGCGCACCAGCGGGAGCAGCAGATCGCGGCGGCGCACGCGATGCGCCTGCAGGCCCGCCACCTCCGTGTCCTCGAACCGGGCCGCGTCGACGAAGAAGCCGAGGATCCCCACGAGCGCGTCGGTGCCGACGCTCCGCGCGATGGCGTGGCGGTCCAGGACACGGTCCAGCCGGGCGCTGAGGCCGAGGTCGCCCGTGGGGTCCTCGATCGAGGCGAGGAGCTGGACCGGGTCGGCGAGGTGGCTGCCGCGTCCGGCCCAGGCCCAGTCGACGACGGTGACCGTGCCGTCCTCGGCCACCAGCAGGTTCGAGGCGCGCAGGTCGCAGTGGCACAGCAGATCGCCGTCCAGAGCGGGGATGCCGCGCACCGCCGACTCGGCGAGCGCGGGAAGGCGCGCCGCGATCCACGGGTCCAGGTCCGCCGGGGGATCTGCGGCCACCCGCTCGAGGCCTCGCAGGTCGTGGCCCAGCACCTCCGGCACCGACGGCAGGTGGGCGACGGATGCCGTCGTCGCGGCCCCCTGCACCAGGTCGAGCGCCCTGAAGGTCGCATCGAGGTGCTCGGGACGCCAGGGCTGCTCGGGCATCCGGCCCGGGGCCACGGTGGTCACGAGGGTGAACCAGTCGCCGTCCTCGAACACGTCGAGCAGGTCGGGAACAGGCGCGGCGTGCGGGATCGACGCCAGCACATCCGCTTCCCGGTGGTTCATGTCCCACGCCCCGGGATTGTCCTGACGGCGCACGGCCTTGACGAAGACCTCGCGGTCCGCGGGGCCCGTGAGGACGTCCGCGGTGCTCGTGGAGAACCCTCCCTCGCACGACCGCACCGAGCGGGGCCCGCCGCCGAGGGTCATCTCGACGCGGGCGCGGACGGCGGGTGGGAGGTCGGACCAGGTGCGGCGATGGGGCATGCGTGCGAGCCTGCCATGCGGTGCGCGGGGGGTCGACGGGATTGATGCGGAGGTCGACCGCCGTCGCGGAGCGCGGGACGCGAGGTCATGACGTGTGCTGGGTGAGGACGTGACACACGTCAGGGGGCGCTGCGCCCCGCGCGGCCTAGCGTCGAGGACATCAGATGCTCACCACGACGAGGAGACCGAGATGTCCGAGAAGCTGACCCCGTCCACCGCCGCCGACGACCCCGACCTCCGCCGACAGGCCGTGCAGCGGCTCAATGCGCGCCGCGCCTTCGTCGCCAGCGCGGCGATGTGGATCGTGATCAACGCGTTCCTCGTCGTCATCTGGTCGCGCAGCGGCGGCTTCTTCTGGCCGATCTTCCCGCTCCTCTTCTGGGGGCTCGCGATCTTCTGGCAGGGCATGGCCGCCTTCGGGCCCCGCACCACCGAGGACCAGATCCAGCGCGAGATGCGGCGGGCGAGCCGGGGTCGCTGACGGCACCGGGCCGCCGGGCGCGGTGGGGGGCCGGCGCGGCGGAGGCGGTGTCGGATACGGGGCGGTGGCGTGGGGCGGACGCAACCACCTGAGGGGGTTGGGGCGGGGCGGCTGCACCAGCTTGGGGGGTCGGGACGGGGCGGCTGCACCAGCTTGGCCGGGCGGGGTGGCTGCAACAACCTGACTCAGGGAGCCCGAGACCCTCGAATTCGGAGGGCTCGGGCGCTGGGAGTCAGGTTGTTGCATGGCGGGCATCGGCACCCAGCCCGGGGCGAGTCGCTGGTCGACCGGGGGGGGCGGTCGGCGGGCACGTGCCAAGGGGCGGGTGGCCCCCGCGCATGGGGTGGGCGACATGGATGGCGATGGCCGCTGCGGTGCGGAGTCCGGCCTCGCGGGTCCAGGGTCCCACCGCCGTGTCGGCCCGGCCGGGCGCTCCGCCGACGGGGCTCGTCATCGCCCCGCCGCGGTCCGGCATCCGGTCAGGGCCGGGCGGTCGGGAACATCCGGGCGCGGGCGTCGCTGCTGGAGACGACCTCCTTGCCGAACGGGAAGCAGGTCACGGGGATCAGCTTGAGGTTCGCCCAGGCGAGCGGGATGCCGATGATCGTGAGGGCCTGGGCCACGGCGGTCGCCACGTGACCCAGCGCCAGCCACCAGCCCGCCACCACGAACCAGATCACGTTGCCGACCGTCCCGACCCCGGTGGCCCGTCCCCGGTCGACGACCTCGCGCCCGAAGGGCCAGAGCACGAACCCGGCGATCCGGAACGAGGCGACGCCGAAGGGGATGGTCACGATGAAGATGCAGGCGATGATCCCGGCCAGCACGTAGCCGAGGAACAGCACCCACCCTGCGGTGAGCAGCCAGATGATGTTGAGGATCAGCGAGATGATGGTGCGCATGTCCTCAGCCTAAGCACCGCCGCTGGGCCCGGCATCGACCGGCGGTGGGAGTTCCTGGGACACGAGGTGCGACCTGTGGGGGATCGTCAGCGGACAGCGCCCGAGCGCTCGCCGCGCGTGCGCGACGTCGGCGTCAGCGCACGGTCACGGTGATCTCGAGGGGCTCGACCGGCCCGTCGGGCCCCTGGTCGCAACCCTCGGCCATGGCCGTGCGGTAGCAGTAGACGACCCGCACGGTGGTGGTTCCCGGCGTACGTCCGGTGATCGCGACGGCGGCCTCGGTCGGACGGCCGACCTCGGCCGGCTCGGTCGCATCGTCCTTCTCGACACCCGCGACCTTCTCGGCCAGCACGACCTCCGCGTCCGCGACGGACTCGTCCGAACGCGCGACGACCCCCCACGCGTCCCCGATGCCTGGCGAGACATCACCGATCCCCACCTGCTCGGTGTCGCCGACGGCGAGCTCGACCTCCGTGGTCCCCGGCGCGAGCGTCGTGGAGGGGCCCTCGGTCGGGGTCGGGTCGCTCCCGGGATCGCAGGCGGCCGCCCCCAGGGCGAGCGCGAGCGCCGACGGCACGGTGACGAGGGTGCGGGCGATCGATCGACGCATGGGGACCTCCTGGGTATCGCCGGGTCTCGGCCAGCGATACCCGGATGACGGCCCGGCCCGACGCCGCGGGAGCTGACCTCGACATTCCAGCAGGGCCGGGCGCCGGGGGCGATGGGGACGACTCCCCATGGCCCCCGCCAGGGACGCGATGCAGGGGCGATGCGCGCGGCGGGGTGCCGGGTCAGCGCACCGTCACGGTGATCAGGACGGGATCCACGGGATCGAGGCCGTACGCCTGGCCCTGGTCGCACCCTTCCTCGATCGCGGACCGGTAGCAGAACAGGATCCGTACCGTGGCCGTCCCGGGTGCGAGTGCTTGGACGGCGACCGCGGTGGCGACCGGGCCGCCCACCAGGGGGCGACGGCCGGCCTCCGGTGCGTCCTGACCCGTGACCGCGGCACCGTGGACCACCTGCGCCGTCGCGACGTCGGGAGGGTCGACGGAGACGACTCCCCAGGCCTCTCCCACCCCGGGACGGACGGCGGTCAGCGCGACCTGGACCTCCTCGCCGACCGCCAGCGTCAGCGCGTCGGTGCCGAGCGGCAGGGGCATCTCGGACATCATGCGTCCGAGCGGTCCGAGCGGTCCGAGCGGTCCGAGCGGTCCGAGCGGTCGGCCACGCCCTCGAGCACGGCACCGCTCTCGACCAGCTCCACCTGCGGCCCGAACAGCCCCATGACGTGCAGGGCCGCCGCCCCGTTGTCCGGCGTCGACGCCGCGCAGGCATCGGTCACCACCCGCACCGACACCCCGGCATCGGCGGCGGCGAGCGCCGTCGCGATGACGCAGCAGTCCGTCGAGACGCCGGCGAGCACCAGCCGTGGGTGCGGGCCGACGACGGTCGCGAGCTGGGGGCCCCACTTGCCGAACGTCGGCTCGTCGAGCGTCGGGTGCGCCGTCAGCGCCGCGGCCCCGTGGACCAGGGCATACAGGGGGTCGTCGGCAGGGACGTCGGCGAAGGGCCAGGCGCGGAAGTAGCCGCCCCAGGCGCCGTCCCGGTCGGCCGTCGGCAACCAGCGGGTCACGATCGTGCGCTCGGGTCCGAGGCGGGCGGAGAGGCGCTCGATGACCGCGAAGGCCTCGGGGAACGTCGGCGCCGCCCACTCCGAGGAGGGGTCTGCGAAGATCCGCTGGGGGTCGATGACGACGAGCCAGGAGCGGTCGTCGGACGTACCGCCGGGAGATGCCGGGACGACCGTCATCGTGGTGCCGTCGGCTTCGAACGAGGATGCAGGGGCGCGTTCCCTCCCCGCGCCATCGGCCCAGGTCCCGTCACGCCCCACGACGCACCAGCCCCTCCTCCTGACGGCGGATCCTCGCGCGACGCCCGATCAGCGTCCCGACGAACGACAGCACCAGCGCGACGAGCACCCCGAGGTTCGCGTACGCCCAGGTGCCCTCGCGGCCGCCCACGAGGAACAGCAGGTAGCCCTGCCAGTTGTTCCACGCGGCGACGTCCGCGAAGTTGTTGATGACCAGGCCCCAGCCGAGCACGGTCGCCACGAGCATCGTCCCCACGGACAGCCAGTCCACCGAGCCGTACCGGCCACGGGCGTCGAACAGCGCCGCCTCGTCGTAGTCGGTGCGGCGGCTGAGGATGTCGGCGATGAGGATGCCGGCCCATGCGGCCATCGGCACGCCCAGCGTGATGAGGAAGCTCTGGAATGGGCCCACGAAGTCCTGCGCGAAGAACGCCACCCAGATGGTGCCGATCGTGAGGATCACGCCGTCGACCGCGGCGGCCGCGGGGCGGGGGATCCGGATCCCGAGGCTCAGGAGCGTCAGGCCCGAGGAGTAGATGCCCAGGACCGCGCCGGAGACCAGGGTCAGCACGGCGACGATCCAGAACGGGATGAGCGCCCAGATCGGCAGGATGGAGATGAGGGCGCCGATCGGGTCGCCGCTGATCGCCTCGGACAGCGACTGGTCCGAGCCCGCCAGCAGCAGTCCGAAGATCACGAGGATCACCGGCGCCGAGGATCCGCCGATCACGTTCCACGCGACGATGGAGCCGTCGGACGTCGAGCGCTTCTGGTAGCGCGACCAGTCGGCGGCGATGTTGATCCAGCCCAAACCGAAGCCCGTCATCACCATGACCAGCGCGCCGATCATGTTCTCGGCCGGACCCGAGGGCGCGGCGAGGACGGTGGAGAGGTCGATGTGGGGGATCGTCAGGATCATGAACAGCACGGTCATGGCACCGGTGACCCAGGTCAGGATCGATTGCAGGCGCATGATCGTGTGGTAGCCGAGCACCGCGGCGCCGACGATCAGCGCCGCGATGAGGATCGCCGAGAGCACCGTGACGACGCCCCCGCCGTCGACGCCCAGGGCGCGGAACACGGTGGCCGTCGCGAGGACCGCCGTGATCGCGAGCGACGTCTCCCAGCCGATCGAGGTAAGCCACGAGACGACGCCCGGCAGCTTCTGCCCCTGGACGCCGAAGGCCGCGCGCGAGAGGACCATCGTGGGGGCGCTGCCGCGCTTGCCGGCGATCGCGACCAGCCCGCACAGCGCGAAGCTGATGATGATCCCGAGCACCGCCACGATCGTGGCCTGCCAGAACGAGATGCCGAAGCCCAGCAGGTAGCTGCCGTAGCTCATGCCGAACACGGAGACGTTGGCGGCGAACCACGGCCAGAACAGGTCCCGGGGGCGCGCGGTGCGCTCGGACTCGGCGATCACCTCGATCCCGGTCGTCTCGACGAGGCCCGGACGGGCGGGTTCAGAGGCGCCCGGAACGGCGAAGGGCGCAGGCGGGGGAGCGGACGACACGGTCGCCTCCGAGGGTGAGGGTCAGGCGGGGATCGGGTGGGGCACAGTGTCCCACGGGGACGCACAGGTCGACGTGTCGTGGGCTCGCGGTGGACATAGGAACGGCGCCTGTGCCCGCGCGATGTGGACGCGGTTCCGGCAGGTGCCGTCCGCAGGGCCGGCGTCGTGCACCGGACAGGCACCGGGCCGGGTCGGGCGCAGGGCCGGGGTCGTGCACCGCCCCGGAGCCGGGCCATACCTGGCCGGCGCCGTGCACCGGATCGGACCTCGCCGAGCAGGCACCGCGCAACAATCTGACTCCAGCGGACCGTGACCCCCGAAATCGGAGGGCTCGGGCGCGTGGAGTCAGGTTGTTGCGCGGTCCTCGCGGTGCACGGGCCCCGTGCGCGCACGGCCCGCGCGCGGACGGCATGCGCGGTGTCCGCGCCACGCGGCGCGCGGCACGTCCGGCCCACGGCACGCGGGGACGCACGCCCGACCCTGCGCCACCGCCACCTGCGCCGTCCCCGCCACGGGCTTCGGGGGTGTCCGCCGCGCCCCTCCCCGACGTGCGCGATCCCTCCGGACCTGGTACTCCGGACTCGTGCGTCCCCCCCTTCCCGTCGGCACCGCCCGGCACTGGTCCCGTCGACTGCTGCGCGTGGCCCCCGCGCGCGCCGACCACATCCCGGCGGCGCGGATCGCCGTGGGCGTGGCCGGACCCCTGTTCGTGCTGCTCGCGACGGACCACCTGTCCTGGGCGCTGTTCGCGTCCTTCGGCGCGTTCACCAGCATCTACTCGCGGTACGAGCCCACGCGGCTGCGCCTGCGGCGGCAGGTGCTGATGGGCTCGGTCCTCACGGCGTGCGTCGTCGCAGGGTCCCTCGTCGCGCACCTCGGCGCGGCCAGCGGCGCGGCGCTGACCGTGGCCCTGCACCTGCTCGTGCCGCCGCTGGTCGCGGGCGGGGTGGCGCTGCTCGTGCGGTGGCGGGGCATCCGGCCCGGCGGAGCGCTGTTCGCCGTGTTCGCCGTCGGTGCCGTCGCGACGGCCGGTGCGAGTGCCCCGGTGTGGGTGGCGCTGCTGGTCGCGGCGGGGTCGGCCGCGTGGTGCGTGCTGCTGGGCGTGCTGTGGCACTGGCTGGGCGAGGCCCACCCGGACGCCGATGCGAGTGGACTCCCGGTCGACCTCCCGCGCCGTGACGGCGCCGCGGAGTTCTTCCGCTACGCGCTCGCGTGCTTCCTCGGGGGCTGCGCCGGAATGCTGTCGGGGATGTCGTCCCCGTACTGGGCGCAGATCGCCGCGGTCGTGCCGCTGTCGGCCCCGCGGCGCGGTGACCAGATCGAACGCGGCCTGCACCGGGTGATCGGCACGGGGCTCGGGGTGGTCCTCGCGGCCCTGCTGCTCGGGCTCTCCGCACCGGCGTGGCTCGTGATCGTGTTCGTCGTCGTCCTGCAGTTCCTCACCGAGCTGTACGTGCTGCGCAACTACTCGCTGTCGCTGTTGTTCATCACGCCGATGGCCCTGCTCATGGTGCACCTGGCCCACCCGCAGCCGGTCGCGGCGATGCTCGAGGCCCGGGTGGTCGAGACCGTGCTGGGCGTGACCATGGGGCTCGCCGTGGTGGTGGTGCCGGTGCTGTGGCGGCGGTGGCGCGCGGCGCGGTGAGGCCTCGCGGAGCCACCCAGGCCGTCCCGGGGACGCGGTCGCCCGGCAGCCCGGACACCCAGACACCCGGCCTCCCGTCACCCGGCCAGCCCGGCCAACAGGCCGCCCCGGTCACCCGACCGCCCGTCACCCGGCCACTCCGGCCACCCGTCACCCCTTGGCCGCACCCGCCGTCGCGTCGTCCTCCGCGGAGGGCTCGGCGCTCTCGACCAGGTCGTCGAGGTCCACGACGTCCAGGGCGCCCGAGAGCGCGTACTCCTCCTCGGGGCTGAGCACGAGCCGATGGCGACCCCACAGGGCGAAGACCGCGAGCATGATCGCGTAGACCACGATGATCGCGATGATCGCCGGCAGGAACGTGGGGTTCAGCAGGAAACCGATGAAGATCAGCACGGACACGGCGGCGGCGGCGATCGCCCCGAAGCGTCCCCACGGGGAGCGGTAGGGCCGCTTGGCGTTGGGGTACTTCTTGCGCAGCACCAGGAACGAGATCATCTGCAGGAGGTAGGCGACGACCGCGCCCCACACCGCGATGTTCAGGACGATGGCACCGGCGACGCCGTCGGCGCCCCCTGCCACCTGGACGATGCACAGGGCCACGAAGCCGATGACGGCCCCGGCGATGAGCGCGATCCACGGGGTGCGGCGGCGCCCGGTCAGGGACAGGAAGCGGGGGTAGTACCCGGCCCGGGACAGCGAGTACATGTTGCGGCCGTAGGCGAACATGATCCCCTGCAGCGAGGCGAGCAGGCCGATCAGGGCGAACAGCGCCAGGACCGCGGCGACGCCGTCCCCGACGATGAGGCGGAAGCCGTCCAGCAGGGGCTCCCCGGAGGTCGCCATGTCCTCGGCGCCGGTGACCCCGGTGTTGAGGAACAGCACGAGCAGGCCGGTGAGGATCAGGGTGAAGCGGGCCCAGAGGGCGGCGCGCGGGATGTCGCGCACCGGATCGTGCGCCTCCTCGGCCGCGAGCGGCAGCTCCTCGATGCCCAGGAAGAACCACATGGCGAAGGGCAGCGCGAAGAGGATCGGCAGCACGCTGTGGGGCAGGAAGGTGCTCGAGGACGCGCTGCCGTCGGCCGGGATGTTCCACAGCGCGTCCCACGAGAACGCGCCGCTGACCAGCGCCATGACGCCGAAGACCACGAGGATCAGGATCGAGATGATCGAGACCACGATCGCGAAGCGGAAGGAGATCGCGGCACCGGCGGAGTTGAGCCCCACGAAGGCGGCGTACAGGATGATCCACCACACGGGTGCCGGCAGCGAGAAGTTCAGCAGCTCGGAGGTGACCGCGTCGGCGTACTGACCCGAGAAGTAGACGATCACGGCGGTGGTGGCCACGTACTCGATGGTCTCGGCGAGCCCCGTGACGAAGCCGCCCAGCGGGCCGAGCGCGGCCCGGCCGAAGGAGTACGCGCCGCCGGTGTGGGGCATCGCCGCGGCCATCTCGCCGATCGAGAAGATGAGGCCGTAGTACATGACGATGAGGATCGCGAAGGCGATCAGCATGCCGCCGAACCCCGCGAAGTCGATGCCGAAGTTCCAGCCGGAGAAGTCCCCGGAGATGACGGCGCCGACGGCCAGGCCCCACAGCCCGATCACCCCGGCCGAGCGCTTGAGCTGCCGCTTGGCGAAGTACGAGGCGTCCTCGCTCCGGTAGGTGACGCCGGAGACCCGGCGGGGTTCGTCGGACATGGGGAGCCTCCAGGGAGCGCGGGGAGCTGGACGGGATGCCTCAGGCTAGATCCGGAAGGTCGGAAGGTCAGTCCATTGAGTTTTCGTAACCGAACCGAGACCTGACGCGGCCGCACGGCCAGCGCCGCCGCCGCGTGCTCTAATGGTCGGAAGGACCCGACATTGTGGTCGACGATGGGAGCGGACATGGCGACACCGACCGGATTCCTCAGCCTCGAGCAGCTCGAGTCCGGGGTGCGCGACGGGGAGATCGACACCGTCGTGCTGGCTGTGACGGACATGCAGGGACGCCTCGTGGGCAAGCGGATCGCCGCGCGCCACTTCCTCGAGTCCGTCGTCGAGCACGGCGCCGAGTGCTGCAACTACCTGCTGGCGGTCGACGTCGACATGAACACCGTCGACGGCTACGCCATCTCCAGCTGGGAGACCGGCTACGGCGACATGGCGATGGTCCCGGACCTCCCGACCCTGCGGGCCATCCCGTGGATCGAGGGCACCGTGATGGTCACCGCGGACCTCACCTCGCTGGAAGGCGATCCCATCGAGCCGTCCCCGCGGCAGGTCCTGCGCCGGCAGCGCGAACGCCTCGCCGAGCGCGGCTGGGAGGCGCTGGCCGCCACCGAGCTCGAGTTCCTCGTGTTCGACGAGACCTACCGCGAGGCCTGGCGCAAGGGCTACCGCGAGCTCGTGCCCGCGAGCGACTACAACATCGACTACGCCCTGCACGCCTCGACCCGGATGGAGCCGCTGCTGCGGGACATCCGCCGCTCGATGGACGGCGCGGGCATGTACTGCGAGGGCGTCAAGGGGGAGTGCAACCTCGGCCAGCAGGAGATCGGCTTCCTGTACGACGAGGCGGAGCGCACCTGCGACAACCACTCGATCTACCGCTCCGGGGCCAAGGAGATCGCCGACGCCCACGGCCAGGCGATCACCTTCATGGCCAAGTACGACCAGCGCGAGGGCAACAGCTGCCACGTGCACATGAGCCTCCGCGGCACCGACGGCACGCCGGTGTTCGCGGATCCCGCGGGGGGCGGGGGGCGCAGTCCCGTCATGGATCACTTCATGGCGGGACTGCTGTCCGTGATGCGCGAGTTCACCCTGCTCTTCGCGCCCACCATCAACTCCTACAAGCGCTACCAGGCGGGATCGTTCGCGCCCACCACGGTGGCGTGGGGCCTGGACAACCGCTCGTGCGCCGTGCGCGTGGTGGGCCACGGCGCCTCGCTGCGATTCGAGAACCGGGTCCCCGGGGGCGACGTCAACCAGTACCTCGCGATCGCCGGCATGATCGCCGCGGGTCTGCACGGCGTCGAGCACGAGCTGGAGCTCGAGGACGCCCTCGCGGGCAACGGGTACACGAGCGACAAGCCGCGGGTGCCCTCCACGCTCCGGGAGGCCGCGGACCTCTTCGAGGCCTCGACGGTGGCCCGCGCGGCCTTCGGCGACGCCGTGGTCGACCACTACGTCCATGCCGCCCGCGTGGAGATCGAGGCCTTCGACGCCGCCGTCACCGACTGGGAGAGGGTCCGTGGCTTCGAACGGCTCTGACGTCCTGGCTCCTGCCCGCCCGACGGTCGCCGCGCGGCCCGTCATCGGCGTGACCACCTACCTCGAACGCGCCACGAGCGGCGTCTGGGACACCCGCGCGGCCTTCCTCCAGCACGTCTACCTCGACGCGGTGCTCGAGGCCGGCGGGATCCCCGTGCTCCTGCCGCCCCAGCCGTGCGCCGACGACCAGGCCCGCACCGTGCTCGGGCGCCTGGACGGCCTGGTGATCGCCGGCGGGGCCGATGTCGACCCGGCCCTCTACGGGCAGCGGGCCCACCCGCGCACGGGCGCCCCCCGCACCGACCGGGACGCCTGGGAGGAGGCGCTGCTCCGCGTGGCCCTGGACGACGGCACCCCCGTCCTCGGGATCTGCCGCGGCGCGCAGGTGCTCGACGTCGCGCTCGGCGGCGGCCTGGTCCAGCACCTCCCGGACGTCGTCGGCGACGACCGCTACCAGCCGTCCCCGGGCCGCTTCGGCACCGTGGACGTCGCCATCGTCCCCGGGTCGCGCCTCGCGCGGATCCTGGGGCCCGGGCCCGTCGCGGTCCCCGTCCACCACCACCAGGCGATCGGCGGGCTCGGCGCGGGCCTGCACGTCACCGGGCGCTGCGCGGACGGCACGGTCCAGGCCGTCGAGCTCGACGACCATCCCTTCTGCCTGGCCGTCCAGTGGCACCCCGAGGAGCAGACGGAGGACCGCCGGCTGCTGGCCGCACTCGTCGATGCCGCGCGCGCGGGCGCCCGGACCACCGCCAGCCGCCCCCCGGGCACGCCATCGGCCGCAGGCACGACCTCCCCCGGGGTCACGATTCCCGCCGCAGGCACGACCTCCCCCGGGGGCGAGACCCCGGCCGCACGCACCCCGTCCACCGAGGATCCCGGGCCCCACCCGGGACGAGAGGAGCCCGCATGAGCACCGCGATCATCAACCCGGCCGACGAGACCGTCGTCGCGCACGTCGAGTTCGCCGACCGCGAGGCGACGGACGCCGCCGTCGCGCGGGCCGTCGTCGCCCAGCGGGCCTGGGCCGCGCTCGCCCCCGCCGCGCGCGCCGCCCACCTCCGCGCCATCGCGGACATGGTCGAGGCGCACGTCCCCGAGCTCGCCGACCTCGAGGTCGCCAATGCCGGGCACCCCATCGGCCAGGCCCGCGGGGAGGCGCAGGCGGTCGCCGACGTGCTGCGCTACTACGCGGCGACCCCCGAGCGCCTGACGGGATCCCAGATCCCCGTGGCCGGCGGCTGGGACGTCACGTTCTGCGAACCCATCGGCGTGGTCGGCGTGATCTCCCCGTGGAACTTCCCCCTGCCGATCGCGATCTGGGGCGTGGCCCCGGCGCTCGCCGCCGGCTGCGCGGTGATCCTCAAACCCGCCGAGTGGACGCCCCTGACGAGCATCCGCCTGGGGGAGCTGGCCCGCGAGGCGGGACTGCCCGAGGGGGTGCTGACCGTCCTCCCGGGGCGCGGCGACGTCGTCGGCGAGCGCCTCGTGTCCCACCCCGAGGTGCGCAAGATCGTGTTCACCGGGTCCACCGCCACCGGACGCCGGGTGATGGCCGGGTGCGCCGAGAACATCAAGCCCGTCACCCTGGAGCTCGGCGGCAAGAGCGCGAACATCGTCTTCGCCGACGCGGACCTCGAGCTCGCGGCGGCCAGCGCTCCCGGCGGCGTCTTCGACAACGCGGGTCAGGACTGCTGCGCCCGGTCGCGGATCCTCGTCGAGGCCAGGGTGCTGGACCGCTTCCTCGAGCTCCTCGAGCCCGCCGTGCGCGCCGTGGCCGTCGGTGATCCCCGCTCCGAGACCACCGAGGTCGGGCCCCTGGTCGCCGCGGCGCACCGCGAGCGCGTCGCGTCCTTCGTGGACGACGAGTCGATCGTCGCCTTCCGCGGCACGTGCCCCGAGGGTCCGGGGTTCTGGTACCCGCCCACCGTCCTCCTCCCGCCGCGCGAGCACCGCACCGTGCACGAGGAGATCTTCGGGCCGGTGGTGGTCGTCCTGCCCTTCGAGGACGAGGCCGATGCCGTCGCGCTGGCCAACGACAGCATCTTCGGGCTCTCCGGCTCGATCTGGACGCGGGACGTGGGGCGTGCCCTGCGGGTCTCGCGCGGCGTCCAGGCGGGGAACCTCTCGGTCAACTCCCACTCGTCGGTCCGCTTCTCCACGCCCTTCGGCGGCTACAAGCAGTCCGGGATCGGACGCGAGCTCGGCCCCGACGCCCCCTACGCCTTCACCGAGACCAAGAACGTCTTCCTCGCGGACAGCTGAGCTGCCGCGAGCCCACCAGCTCACCCCCGTGCCAGGAGGAACCATGAACGACACCCCGACCGACGACCGCTCCCTGGGCGACGAGATCGGCGCCCCCGAGAAGCTCCAGGCGGAGCCCGATGTGCCGCGCCCGGGAGGCACGGCGCCGACCATCGCCCCCGTGGACCTGACCCAGCGCCTGCGCGGCCGGGTCGCGGTGATCACCGGCGGGGCCAGCGGGATCGGGCTCGCGACGGCCCGGCGCCTGCGGGCCGAGGGTGCGCAGGTGGTGATCGGCGACCTCGACCGCACCGCCGGCGAGCGTGCCGCGGCCGAGGTCGAGGGCCTGTTCGTGCCCGTGGACGTCACCGACCAGGAGCAGGTCGACCACCTCTTCGACGAGGCGGCCCGGGTGTACGGCTCGGTGGACATCGCGTTCAACAACGCCGGCATCTCGCCGCCGGACGACGACTCGATCGAGACCACCGAGCTGCCCGCGTGGAAGACCGTGCAGGACGTGAACCTCACCTCGGTGTACCTCTGCTCCCGCGCCGCCCTGCGGCACATGACGCGGCAGGGCCGCGGCTCCATCATCAACACGGCGTCGTTCGTCGCGGTGATGGGGTCGGCGACCTCCCAGATCTCCTACACCGCCTCCAAGGGCGGGGTGCTCGCGATGAGCCGGGAGCTGGGCGTGCAGTTCGCCCGTCAGGGCATCCGCGTCAACGCGCTGTGCCCGGGGCCCGTCGCGACCCCCCTGCTGCAGGAGCTGTACGCCGACGACCCGGAGCGTGCCCAGCGTCGGCTGGTGCACGTGCCCGTGGGACGCTTCGGCCGTCCGGAGGAGCTGGCCGCGGCCGTGGCCTTCCTGGCCAGCGACGACGCCTCGTTCATCACGGCCTCGACGTTCCTGGTCGACGGCGGGCTCAGCTCGGCGTACGTCACCCCGCTGTGACCCGCACGGCCCGCCGGAGGCCGAGGGCGGGCAGGGAGGCGAAGATGTGCGATCGTGACGGACATGGGGACGACGAGCGGAATGCGCGCGGACGAGGGGAGCGCCCCGGGCGATCCTGATGCCCGGGCGTCCGTCGGCGACCCCGCGGCGCCCGGTGCCGACACCGAGGGCGTCCCGGAGGGCGCGGGGGACGACGAGCTCTCGCGCCTGCTGTCCTCCGCGCTGCTCGAGCGGCCCGCGGTCACCGTCAACGCCTTCGAGGAGACCGTGCATCGCCTCGTGCAGTCGGTCCAGCTGGGGCTCGTGGGGCCCGGCGAGCGGCTGCCGGCCGAGCGGGAGCTGGCCACGATGCTCGGCGTCTCCCGCGACACCGTGCGCGAGGCCATCGGGGCGCTGGCCTCCGCGGGCCATCTCGTGTCCCGGCGCGGCCGGTACGGGGGGACCTTCGTGGTGCGGCGTCCCATGGCCGCCGACGGCACGCCGGGACAGGGATCCTCGCTGTCGCAGGGGCTGGCGACCGGGCAGGCCTCGACGGCCTCCCTCGAGGACACCCTGGCGCTGCGCTCGGTGCTCGAGGTGGGCACGGCCCGACGGGTCGCGACGATGGACCTCACGGCCGCCGACCGGGACCTGCTGTGGAGGACCCACGAGACGCTGCGCGCGGTCGAGCCCGCGGACTACCGCCGGCATGACACGCACCTGCACCTCCTGCTGGGCCAGCTCGTCGGCGCGCCGCAGCTCGTCACCCAGCTGGCGGACGTCCGCATGCGGATCAACGCCTACCTCGACCGGATCCCGCTGCTGGTCCCCAACCTGGTGCACTCCGACGAGCAGCACGAGCGGATCGTGACCGCCGTGCTCACAGGGCGGCCCGACGACGCCGCCGCGGCGATGGCCGAGCACCTCGACGGGACCGAGAAGCTGCTGCGGGGGTTCCTGGGCTGAGCGCCTGGTCGATGGGCCCCGGCGGCCCAGCGCCCTGAGACGCCGTCGCCCGGCCCCGTCCGGCGGGCATACGGTCGAGCGATGGCCTCGACACCAGCCCGGACGCCCGACTCCCCGCACGTCTATACCCACGGCTACGACCCCGCCGTGCTCGGCGGGCACCGCCGCCGCACCGCCGTCAACAGCGCCCCGCACCTGCTGCCGCTGCTGCGTCCCGGCCAGCGGCTGCTCGATGTGGGGTCCGGGGCCGGCACCATCACCGCGGACCTGGTGCGGGCGGTCGCCCCGGGCGCGGTGACGGCCGTCGAGGTGGGTGAGGAGGCCGCGCAGCTCACCTGTGCCGAGCTCGCGTCCCAGGGCCTCACGACCACCGAGGTGCTGGTGGCCGATGCCCACGACCTGCCCTTCGACGACGACACCTTCGACGTGGTGCACCTCCACCAGGTGCTCCAGCACGTCGCCGATCCCGTCGCGATGCTCGCCGAGCTGCGTCGGGTCACCCGCCCCGGCGGGATCGTCGCCGCGCGCGACGCCGACTACCCGGCGTTCCGCTGGTTCCCGGACGTCGCGGACCTCGACCGCTGGCTCGAGCTGACGGTGCGCGCCGCCCGCGCCAACGGCGGGGCGCCCGATGCGGGTCGCCGCCTGCTGGCCTGGGCCCACGCCGCGGGCTTCGAGGACGTGACGCCCGGCGCCGGGACCTGGTGCTATGCGACACCGGCAGATCGGGCGTGGTGGGCGGAGTCGTGGGCCGGTCGCATCAGCGGCACGGCGCTCGGCCGCCAGATCCTCCGGGAGGGCTGGGCCGATCAGGCGGAGCTGGACCGGATCGCGGCCTCGTGGGGCCGCTGGGCCGAGGACCCGGATGGCTGGTTCTCGGTGCTCCACGGGGAGATCATCGCCCGGGCATGACGGGGCGGGGGCGTCGGCCCCTCGTCCGCACGGCGGGCCCGAGCTCTCAGGCCGTGCGCGTCACCATGAGCGCCCCGCGCGCGAGCACCTGCCCGGTGAGCAGGCGCAGCAGCGAGGCGAGGCCCGCATCCGGCGGCGGCGTGATGGGCGCCGCGAGCGCGAACAGGTGGAACACGTACCGGTGGGTCCCGTGCCCGGGCAGCGGGCGCGGCGCGGCGTAGCCGGGACGATGCCCCTGCTCGCGCAGGAACGTGAAGCGCGGGTTGCCGCGCACCAGCTCGCCCTCGACGATCGTGCCGGAGGGGCCGGTGGGCTCGAACACGGCGACGGTGTGCAGCCCCGTGCGGCGCTCGGAGGGGAAGTCGAGGTCCTCGAGCACCAGCAGCAGGCGCTGGGTCCCCTCGGGCACGTCCGCCCAGCTCAGGGGCGGCGGCACGGACAGGCCGATCCCGATCCCGCAGAACCGCTCCGGCAGCTCCTGCCCGGCCGCGAAGGCCGGGGACGTGACGGTGATCGTCTCGGGGACGTCCAGGACAGGGGCGTGGACGATGCTCCCGGCGCTGCCGCGACGTCGGTCCGCGAGGTAGCGGCCGAGCGGGGCGACGGCCGACTCGATCGCCCGGTAGGCGGAGTCGGGGAGCTGGGGGAGTGCGGGAGCCATGGGGTGAGCCTCTCAGATCAGGTCGAGGGTGCGGAACGCGTCGGCGAGCCCGCCGTGCCGCGGACCGGGCACCACGAGGTCGGCCAGGGCGAGCAGCGGGGCGGGGGCGCCCTCGATCGCGACGGCGGTGCCGGCGAGCTCGAGCATCCCGACGTCGTTCATCCCGTCGCCGGCGCCCACGACGTCGGCGGGCGTCATCCCCAGACGAGCGATCACGAGGCGGATCCCGTCGGCCTTGTCGACGTCGGCCAGCTGCAGCTCCCCCGAGCGCGGCGCGCCCACGTCCACGGAGTTGGGGAGGGCGCGCACCCCGGTGCCGATCTCGGCGGCGAGGACGTCCACGGGTGTCGCGCAGTCCTCGACGGTGATCTTGGCGAAGGCGGCGCCGCGCAGCGCGGCCTCGTCGCCGCCGGAGCGGAACAGCGCATCGGGCGCCTCGAGGATGAACGCGGCGTCGTGCCGCAGGAGCACGTCAACGGCACGGGCGGCGAGCTCGGCCGGGTAGCGGTGGTCGCACAGCACCTCCCCGTCGATCCGCACACGGGCACCGGCGGAGGAGACGGCGCCGTCGACGCCGGACCAGGCGGCCTCGGGGATCATCACCTCGGCGCGCCCGGTGCACAGGAACACGAGGTGACCGCGTTCGCGGGCGGCGTGCACCGCCGCCCGATGCGCGTCGGGGACGATGCCGTGGTCGGCGTAGGTGCCGTCGATGTCGAGGAAGATCGCGCGGCGACCGGGGGAGGGCGGCACGGTGCTCATCGGGCCCCCAGCTCGTGGGCGCGGCGCGAGACGGCGCGGGCGGCCTCGGCGGTGGGCGCGGCGTAGGCGGAGCCGAAGATCCGCACGTGCGCCAGGAGCGCGAACAGCTGGTGGGCGGGCACGTCCTCGTGCCAGCTGCGCGGCAGGGGGTGCTGCTCCTCGTAGCCGGCCTGGATGTCGGCCAGGTGCGGGGTCCCGAACATCTCCAGCAGCGCGAGGTCCTCGAGGCGGTGACCGCCGTGGGCCGCGGGGTCGATGAGCGTGGTGCCCTCGGGGGTCCACAGGACGTTGCCGGACCACAGGTCCCCGTGGAGTCGGGACGGCGTCTCGGTGCCCTCGCCCGCGATGCCGGCGAAGGCGCCGGTGCCGATCGCGGTCAGGGCCGCATCGACGGCGCGGCGGCCCTCGGCGTCGAGGTGGCGGGCGGCGGCCTCGGCCAGCGGGGCCAGGCGGTCGGTGGCCCAGTACGTCGTGAAGTCCCCTCGGGGCGTGGTGGCGACGGGGAACGGGGCGTCCAGGGGACCGAACCAGGCGGTGTCCGAGGGTGTCCAGCCGAAGCCGGGTGCGCCGGAGTCGTGCAGGCGCGCGAGCTCGGCGCCGAAGCGGCGTGCGGCGGTGCTCGATGCCGGGACGGACTCCAGGCGCTCGAGGTCCACGTGGTCCGGCCCCTCGTCGAGCACCTCGACGACGGGGACCACGCGCGGCTCGGCGAGCCAGCGCAGTCCCGCGGCCTCGGCCGCGAAGAACCCGGCAGGCGCTCCGGAGCGCTGCTTGCGATAGGTGGTGGTCATGGTTCCACTGTCCCATCCGGGTCGATGGGGCGTCGACGGCGGGTCCTCGAGACGCCACGTGCCGCTCTGCACGCCGTCGAGCCCCGTGAGCCCCAGAACGTGGACACAGTCGTCCAGGCTCAGGGCGAGCTCTGCCGCGCACGCATGGACGGCGCGCACCTCGTTCCCGTGGATCGCGAGCTGCCGCGCGTACTCGACGTCGATGGTGTCCCGGACGGCCGCGGTGCTCTCACCGTGATCACAGCCCATCCCACCACCTCCTCGGTGTCCCGTCGGATGGACGCAGGCTCTCATCCCGCCGCGACTATCGAGCGCGTCGCCGAGCGATCCGCACCCCGCCCGTGCGAGCCAGCAGGTACAGGAAGTACGGCGTCCCCAGGATCGCCGTGGTCGCGCCCGCCGGGAGCTGGTTGGGGGCGATGATGCTGCGGCCGATCGCATCGGCCGTGACCACCAGGAACGCCCCGAGGGCCACCGACAGCGGCATGAGCAGCCGGTGGCGTGGACCCACGAGCATCCGCGCGGCGTGCGGGGCGACGAGACCCACGAAGGAGATGACGCCGACGATCGCAGTCGCGGACGCCGTCAGCAGCACGGCGATGACGAGCGCGCCCGCGCGCAGGCGACCCGGCCGTATGCCGAGCACCCGAGGGGTGGTGGGATCCAGCTGGGTCACGTCGAGGGTGCGGGCGAGGGGATGGGTGATCACGAGCGCCAGGACCAGCACGACGAGGCCCAGGACCACGCGCTGAGAGCTCGCGCCGTACGTCGAGCCGGCGAGCCAGGTGAGCGCCTTGGTCTGGTTCCAGGGATCGCTGCCGACGATGACGAGCGAGGTCAGCGACAGCGCGGCGGTCCCCACGCCCAGGCCCACGAGGACCAGGCGGGTCGAGTCGTCGGACGTGCCCCGCAGGCCCAGGCCCAGCACGAGGGCCCCGGCGATCGCGGCGCCGAGGAGCGCCCCCAGGACGACGGCGCCGAAGCCCCAGCCCGGGATCACGAGCAGCGCCATGATCGCGCCCGTCCCGGCGCCGGCGCTGACGCCCAGCAGGCCCGGATCGGCCAGGGGGTTGCGGGTGATCGCCTGGACGAGGGCGCCCGCGAGGGCGAGCGATCCCCCCGCGATCGCGGCGACGGCGACGCGCGGCCATCGGGAGTCCAGGATCAGCTCGATGCGGCCGCTCGCGGCGCCCCGCAGCCAGTTGACGACGTCGCCCAGCAGCAGCTGGGCGTCGCCGACGAGGACGCCGCCGGCGACGGCGGCCAGCGCCAGGGCGATGCCGAGCGCCACGGTGAGGCGCCGGTCCCAGAAGCGGTGCTCGCGGGCCGCGCGGGTCGAGTTCGTGAGGGTCGAGACGGTGCCGCCGGCGCGGCGGGAGGCGAAGCGCAGCGCGATGATCACCATGACGATCGCGCCCAGGAGGCTGGTGGCGATGCCGGTGGGGACGGCGACGGCGCCGGTCGCGCCGATCAGCGCCCGCAGGCCCACATCGGCCCCGAGGCTCACCACGGAACCGGCCAGGGCCGCCGCGACGATGAACGCCGCCGACCGCCGCAGGGTCGTGATGCGGCTGCGCAGCAGGCGCACGGCGGCCGGTGCGGCCAGGCCCACGAACCCCAGCGGTCCCACGACGGACACGGCGGCGGCGGCCAGCAGGACCGCGCACAGCACCGTTCCGACCCGGAGGCGGCCGATCCGGATCCCGAGCATGCGGGCGGAGTCGTCGCCGAGGGCCAGCACGTCCAGGCGCGGGGACAGGGCCAGCAGCACGCCGGTCCCCACCAGCACGAAGGGGATCACCCGCCACAGCGGGTCGGAGGAGGACTGGGCGAGGGTGCCGGAGCCCCAGGCGTAGAGCCCGGTCGTGGCCTGGGCGTTCATGAGGATCAGCACGGAGGTGATCGAGCCCAGGCCCATCGCCAGGACGGTGCCGCCCAGGACCAGGCGCACGGGGTCGCCGCCGCCCCGGGTCAGGAGCATCGCGATGCCGGCGCCGACCAGACCGCCGAGGAACGCGAGCCCCGTGCCGCCGAGGGCGCCGAGGGACACCCCCAGCACCGAGGCGACCGTGAGGCTCACGTAGGCGCCGGCGTTGATGGCGAGGGTGTCGGGGGAGGCCAGGGGGTTGCGGGTGAGGATCTGCAGGGCCGCGCCGGAGACGCCCAGGGCGGCACCGATGATGAGGCCCGCGAGCATCCGCGGCATGCGGTTGGAACCGACGATCGCGCCCACCTGGTCGTTCGCCTGGCCGAAGAGGGCCGCGACGACGTCCAGGGGGCCGATGTCGGAGGTGCCCTGGGTGAGATCCGCGATCGCGAGGATCGCGGCGGCCACGCCGAGCACCAGCAGGAACAGCAGGTAGGCACCCGGCCCCGACCGGGCCGAGCCGGTGGCCGCGGGGGCCTCCGGCTCGGCCGCTGCGCCGTCGGGACGGCGCGCCGGGGCGGGTGCGCTCACGCGAGGACGTCCTCGACGGCACCCAGGAACTGGACCAGCGACGTGGGGCCGCCGTAGACCCAGATCCCCTCGGGGATCCGGAACACGCGGCCGTCCTTGACGGCGGCGATCGAGGTCCACACGTCGTTGGTCGCGAGGTCCTCCTTGATGGGGTCGCCGTCCGGGTCGCCCCAGTAGATGATGTTGGCCTCGGCGGGCAGGGCGGCCATGCCCTCGAGGTCCAGGTTGCCCAGGCCCCAGCCGTCGTCGCCCGGCTCGGTCCAGCCGTTCTTGAGGCCGGCCTCCTTGAGCACGGCACCGGGCAGCGAGCGCTCGCCGTGGACGCGGAACGTCACCTGGCCGCCCTCGACGTAGGGCACCACGAAGACGTACGGGGTCTCCGCCGCGGTCGCGAGCTTCTCCTTGGAGGAGGCGATCTTGGCGTCGAACTCCTCGAGGTTCTTCTTCGCGATGTCCTCGTGGCCCGTGGCCTTGCCGGTCGTGGTGTGGTTGCCGCGCATGACATCGATTGGCTTGGTCGCATCGGCGCTGGTCAGGATCAGCACGGGGGCGATCTTGGCCATCTGCTCGGTGGCCGTGTCCGGGATCGAGCCGTCGATGCCGACGATGAGGTCGGGGGACAGGCCCGCAATGGTCTCGACGCTGGGCTCGCTGCGCTGGCCCACGTCGGTCACGTCCTTGGGCAGCGGGGCTGCGGTGTCCCAGGCGGTGTAGCCCTTGGTGTCCGAGACGCCCACGAGGGTGCCCTCGGTGGTGATGACGTCCTCGATGTTCGACCACTCGAGCGCGACGATCTTGCTCGCCGGGCCGTCGAGCTCGACGGTCTTGCCGGTGCCGTCGGTCAGCGAGATCTTCGCGCCGGAGGCCGCGGAGGTCTCGTCGGCGGCGGGGTCGGTGGTGCCGCAGGCGGCCAGGCCCAGGCCGAGGGCCGAGAGCGGGACGGCGCCGAGCAGGGTGCGGCGGGCGAGGTGACGGGCGTCGGTCATGGGTTCTCCTGGGTGGTGCGTCGGTGCGGCGGGTGCCGCGTGGGGGAGGGCGGCACGTGCCGCGTCGGGGCGGCGGATGCCGCGAGGGGGTCTCTGGCGGAGGGCGGAGGCGAGGCGCGTCCGGGGGTCGGGTCGGTGGGATCGGGGCCGGGTGTCAGGCCGCCGTGACGCCCGGGGCGACCGCGGCGGGGTGCGTGTCCTCGCGTTCGGCGAGGTCGGCGAGGGCCGGGAGGGTCTCGACGCGCAGCAGGCCGGTCGCGGCGTCCCGCGCGACGTGCACCTCGACGCCGTAGACGTCCAGAAGGCGCTCGGGGGTCAGGACGTCGGCCGGTGCGCCCGCGGCGACGACGCGCCCCTCGGACAGCAGCACGATCTCGTCGGCGATCACGGCGGACTGCTGGAGGTCGTGCAGGACGACGCCCACGGCCAGCCCGCGATCGCGCGCGAGGTGGCGGATCAGCCGCAGCAGGTCCACCTGGTAGCGCAGGTCGAGATGGTTGGCGGGCTCGTCCAGCAGCAGGATCCGGGTGTCCTGGGCCAGGCACGAGGCGAGCCACACCCGCTGGACCTGCCCGCCGGACAGCGTCTCGACGGGACGGTCCGCGAGGTCGGCCAGGCCCGTGACCTCCAGGGCCTCGGCGATCGCGCGGGGGCCGTCGTCGTCCCGGCCGGTCAGGGGGGCGCGGTGGGGGTGACGGCCGAAGCCCACGACGTCGCGCACGGTGAACCCGGCGGGGGTGGGGCGGTTCTGGGCCAGCAGGGTCAGGCGGCGGGCCCGCTCCCGGGCACCCAGGTCCGACAGCGGCGAGCCGTCCAGGGCGATCGTCCCGTCGGCGCAGCCGTGCAGACCGGACATCGAGCGCATGAGGGTGGACTTGCCGCTGCCGTTGGGGCCGATGAACACGGTGATGCGGCCGTCGCGGACGTGCGCGTCGACCTCGTGGACCACGGCCGTGCCGTCGTAGGCGAGGGAGACCTGGTGGATGCACAGGGCCGCGCCGTCGGCGCAGCGGGTGGCGGTGCAGCGCGCGGACGTGGGCGCGGGGGCCGGATGATCGTCGGGGGCCATGCGTGAAGGTTAGGGGCACCTAATCCCGTGCGCCAAGGCCGATGTGCCGTAAATGGTCCGATGCGCGCGGGGAGGACGGAGGACCGTGCCTGGTGGGACGGTGTTCCGTGGGCAGACTCACATGGCGGGGAGAGGGTCGGGATGCCGGCGCGTGCCGTCAGGACGACAGGGCGTGCGATCGGGATGCCCCCGATCGCCACGCATCAGGCCCCGCGCCTCAGACCGCCGGGGTCGCGAACCCGCCGTTGGACAGCAGCAGCTGGCCGCGGATCCACGCCCCGCGATCCGAGACGAGGAATCGCACGAGGTCGGCCACCGTGTCGGTGCCGCCGAGCAGACCGCCCGGGGTCTGTGAGGCGGCCGCGGTGCGTACGGCGTCGTCCATCCAGCCCGTGTCGATGGGGCCGGGGTTGATGACGTTGGTGCGGATCCCGCGGTCGGCGAGCTCCCGGGTCCCGGCGAGGACCAGACGGTCCAGCGCTCCCTTGGTCGCGCCGTACGGCAGGTTCTCCACGGTGTGGTCGCTGGTCAGCGCGAGCGCCACCCCGCCGGGAGCGTCCGTGCCGGGTGCGACCTGCTCCGCGAAGGTCTTGAGCAGCAGCCAGGTCGCGCGCACGTTCACCGCGTAGTGGCGGTCGAAGCTCTCGACGGTGGTGGTGAGGATCGAGGAGTCCACGCTCTCGCAGTGCGCCATGACCAGCACGCCGATCGGACCCCATGCCTCTCGGGCGGCCTCGACGAGGCGGCGCGGGACCGTCGGATCGGCCAGGTCACCGGGGACGAGGACCACCTGGCGTCCGGCTGCACGCAGCGAGTCCGCGAGCTCCTGGACATCCGCGCGCTGCCCGTGGACGCGCTGGTCATAGGGCTCGTGGAAGGACAGGGCGAGGTCGTACCCGTCCTCGGCGAGGCCCCGGGCGATCGCCGCGCCGATGCCGCGACGCCGGCCGACGCCCGTCACGAGCGCCGTGCGCGGCACGCCGCCGGTGGAGGGTGCGGAGGTCTGCGGTGAGGGGCTGTGGGTCATGGCCCCGACCGTAGAGCGGGTGGCGGGGACGGGCAATCGGTTTGCGCGGGCACACCCGCCCTGCCGTCAGGGGCGCGCGACCTGGTAGGTCAGCACCGCGAACTGCCCCACGTGCTCCACCTCCGTCAGCTGCAGGCGCGTGGAGTCCAGCAGGCGCGGCAGCAACGGTCGCCCGGCGGGCAGCGCGACCGGGGCGATCGACAGGACGATCTCGTCCAGCGCGCCGGCGTCGTCGAACTGCCCTGCGAGGTCCCCGCCGCCCTGCACCCAGAGCACCCCGTCCCCGGCGGCCTCGCGCAGCGCGGGGAGATGATCGGCGACGGCGCCGCTGACCAGGCGCACGTCGGCACCCTCGGGGACGGGCAGCGCGCGATGCGTGAAGACGAACAGGGGACGCCGCCCGAAGTACTGCTCCCACGTCGCGGAGTCCTCGAGCAGGCCCGCATGGGACAGCACCCACTCGTACGTCGTCGCCCCGACCGCCAGCGCCGTGACCTGCGCGTCGAACGGGGCGGTGTCCGGGGCCGGCTCGGGGACGGTGAACAGCCAGTCCAGGGAGTCGTCCTCGTCGGCCAGATAGCCGTTGAGCGTGGTCGCGGTGTAGTAGACGGTGCGCATGCCGGGATCCTCGCAAGGGGCTCCGACAGACGGGGCGCCGACGGACGAGCGCCGCCGGACAGGCCACCGACAGGGAGGGCACGGACACGACAGGGCGCCGGCTCGGAGGGTCCTCGCACGGTGCGTCCAGGTCTCTCCGCTGTGATGGGCCGATGCGACTCACCGACATCGTCCGCCTCGCCCGCACGGCCCTGGGCACCGAGAAGGGCCGCGACGCCGGGCGCGGGCTCACCGACAGGGCCGCCGATGCCGCCGGGCGGGTCGTCGGCCCCCGCCACTCCGGGAAGGTCGACAGCGCCCGCCGCGCCGCGCACTCCTACCTCGACAAGCAGGGCCCGCAGGATCCCGGTCGCGTCCGTTCGTGACGCCCCGTGTCCCCCGCCGTCGTGCCCGGTCGGCCCATGACATCCCCCTGGTGCCCGCGCCATCGCACCCCGCACGATGGGACCTCGGCCATGGCGGGACGTCCCCGAGGCCGCGCCGCCCCGTAGCTCAGTGGCAGAGCAGTTCCCTCATAAGGAACGCGTCGCAGGTTCGACTCCTGCCGGGGTGTCCCCCGAGGTGCCCCCGGTGAACACCCGGGAACGAGCGGGCGAGAGCTTCTCGACCATCACGGGGCCATCCCTCCTCGTCGGCCGTCCCGGCAGATCCGCTCGATAGCCTCCGAGCACGGACGACGAGGAGGCCCCCGTGCTCATCGAACGCTTCTACGACGACGACCTCTCCCAGGCCAGCTATCTCGTGGCCGATCAGTCCACCGGGGAGGCGGTCGTCCTCGACCCCCGCCGTGACGTGGAGGAGTATCTCGCCTTCGCCGCGGCGCACGGGCTGCGGATCGTCGCCGTCGCCGAGACCCACATCCACGCCGACTACCTCTCGGGCACCCGCGAGCTGGCCCATGCCGCCGACGCCGTCGCGATGGTCCCCGGGCAGGGCGGGCACGGCTGGGAGTACGGGTACGCGGCGCGCCGTCTGCACGACGGGGACACGATCGAGGTGGGGGCGGTGCGCCTGCGGGTGCTGCACACCCCTGGCCACACGCCCGAGCACATCGTCCTGGCGGTCACGGACACCTGCGCCGCCGACCACGAGGGTTTTCTCTTCAGCGGCGACCTCGTGTTCGTGGGTGACGTGGGCCGCCCGGACCTCCTGGACCGCGTGGCCGACGGGGTCGAGACCTGGGGCCCTGCGGCGCGCATGCTCTTCGAGAGCCTCGCCCGGGTCCTCGCCGAGCTCCCCGACCACGCGCAGGTCTTCCCCGCCCACGGCTCCGGCAGCCCCTGCGGCAAGAACCTGGGGGCGCTCGCCTCGAGCACCATCGGCTACGAGCGTCGTGTCGCCTGGTGGGCGCCGTACGTCGAGGCCGGGGACGTCGACGGCTTCGTGGAGCGCCTGCTGGACGGCCAGCCCGATGCGCACGCGTATTTCGCCCGCATGAAGCGCGACAACAGGGACGGCCCCGCCCTGCGCTCGGAGACCGGACCGGTCGCGGAGCTCGACGCCGTCGGAGCCCAGGCCCTGATGGATGCCGGTGCCGTCCTCGTGGACACGCGAGCCGCCCAGGACGTCCGTGCGGGCGCGGTCCTGGGATCCCTCGCGATCTCCGGCCATGGCCGCACCGCCGCCTGGGGCGCCTGGGCCCTGGACCCCGAGCTCGAGCCGGTGGGGACCCCGCTGGTGCTCGTGGCCGATGACGAGCAGCACGCCCGCACCCTGCGCGACCACCTCGTGCGGGTCGGCATCGACGGCGTGGCGGGATTCATCCGGGACCTGGATGGCTTCGCGCTGACCCCCACGGCGACGGTTGCGCCGGACGCCCTGCCCGCCGAGGCGGTGCTGGTGGACGTGCGCGGACCCTCCGAGCACGCCAGCGGGCACGTGCCCGGCTCGCGACGGATCGGTGCGGGACGGGTGCTGGCCGAGCGGGCGGCCCTGCCCGCAGAGCGTCCCGTGGTCGTCTACTGCCAGAGCGGTGCGCGGAGCCTGATCGCCGCGCAGGCGCTGCGGCACCACGGGATCGCCGTGACCGAGCTCGAGGGCAGCTATGCCGGGTGGCGCGCCACCTGCGCTAGCGTGGACGGACGCACGCACTGACCCCGATCCCCTGGAGGCTCCCATGGTTGGCTTCAAGCCCTGGCATCTCGTGATCCTGCTGTCCTTCGCGGCCATGGTCCTCGTGGCCGTCGCGGTGGTGGTCGTCATCGTCGTGCTCGTCTCGCGGAGGCGGGGCGGCAGCGCCGCCGTGGCACCGGAGGTCCACGGCATCCCGTCGCAGGGCCCCGACGCCCGACAGATCCTGGACCGGCGTCTGGCCACGGGGGAGATCACCCGCGAGCAGTACGAGGAGCTGCGCCACACCCTCGAGTAGGTCCCGGCGCTCGTCCGTCTGATGTTCGTGCGTCGGACCTCGGTCCTACGCTGTGCGCCATGACGGCGACACCCCGGATCCTGCACACCGCGATCGACGCGCGCGACGCCCGCGGGCTCGCCGAGTTCTACCGCCTCCTCCTGGACCTGCACTACCGTCCGGGCGACGAGCCCCCCCCCCGCGGACGGCTCGGCCGACGACGCGGACTGGCTGGTCCTGACCGACGCCGCCGGTGGCCGCGTCCTGGCGATCCAGGCCAAGGCGGAGCTCCGTCGCTCCACCTGGCCCTCGGAGGAGGTGCCGATGCAGCTGCACCTGGACATGGCCCTGCCCGATGCCGACGCGCTGCGCGCGGCGACCGCCCGCGCCGTCGAGCTCGGGGCACAGGTGCTGCACGACAGGACGGACGACCCGCAGGAGCCGCTGTACGTGCTCGCGGATCCCGAGGGCCATCCGTTCTGCCTGCTCGTGGGGTGATGCCGGGGGTGGGGCGGCCCGGGGACCTCCCGGGGCGGCGGCCCTGTCGCGACGCCGGGCTCAGGCCGTCGCGGGTGCCCCGTCGCGGACGCCGGTCGGTGCCCCGGCCCGGTCACCGGCGGCGGCCGAGGACGCGTCGGCATCGGCCGCGTGGAGGCCGCGGAACGGCTCGCGCCGCGCCGCCTCGTACCGCGGGCGGTCCAGGATCTTCTCGCGGGCCGCGACGATCACGGCCACGAGCGACTGCCCGGTGACGTTGACCGCGGTGCGACCCATGTCGATGATCGGATCGATCGCCAGCAGCAGGCCGACGCCCTCCAACGGCAGCCCCAGCGTCGACAGCGTGAGGGTGAGCATCACGGTGGCCCCGGTCATGCCGGCGGTCGCCGCGGAGCCCAGCACGGAGACGACGACGATCAGCAGGTACTGCACGAGCGTCAGGTCGATGCCGTAGAAGTTGGCGACGAAGATCGCCGCGAGCGCCGGGTAGATCGCCGCGCAGCCGTCCATCTTGGTGGTCGCGCCCAGCGGGACCGCGAAGGAGGCGTAGTGGCGCGGGACGCCCATCCGCTCGGTGACGGCCTGGGTGACCGGCATCGTCCCCAGCGAGCTGCGCGAGACGAAGCCCAGCGACGTCGCCGGCCACACGCCGCGCACGAACGAGCGCACGCCCAGCCCGTTCAGACGCAGCAGCACCGGGTAGACGACGAGCGCGACGAGCGCCAGGCCGATGTAGATGTCGGCCACGAACCAGCCCAGCGAGCCGATCGCGTCCCAGCCGTAGCTGGCCACGGCGTTGCCCAGCAGGCCGATGGTGCCGATCGGCGCCAGCCGGATCACCCACCACAGGAGCTTCTGGACGATCTCCAGCAGCGAGCGGACGACCGCCAGGAACGGCTCGGCCTTCGCGCCCACCGACAGCACGGCGATCCCCACGGCGATGGAGATGACGAGGATCTGCAGGGTGTTGAAGCCCAGCGACACGCTGCCGTCGTCCCCGCCGGAGCCCTCGATGGCCAGGAAGTTGGCCGGGACCAGGCCGATCAGGAAGTCGAGCCACGAGCCCTGGGTCGAGGAGGCCTGGGCCGCCGAGGCGTCGACGCTGCTGCGCGAGCCCGGGCTGGTGAGGATGCCCAGCCCGATGCCGATGCTCACCGCGATGAGCGCGGTGATGGCGAACCACAGCAGGGTCTGCCAGGCCAGGCGGGCGGCGTTGGTGACCTTCCGCAGGTTCGCGATCGAGGAGACGATCGCGAGGAACACCAGCGGCGGCACGAGGGCCTTGAGCAGGGTGACGAAGGTGGTGCCGATCGTGTCCAGCGTGGTGGTCAGCCAGTTGTCACCGGCCTCCCCGTCGGGGCCCGCGCCGGGCACGGTGCCGAGCTGGGCGGCGACGAGGCCGAGCGCGACGCCCAGCACCAGGCCGATGAGGACCTGGACGCCGAAGGGGATCCGGGCGATCGCCCGCAGCGGGTTGCGGGAGCGTCGAGGGGACTCCGGCGCTGCCGCCGGATCGGTCGTGGGGGAGGAGGTCGAGGAGTTCACGGCCGACAGCCTAGAAAGCTCATCGAGGACGGGGCAAAAGAATCGCTTGGGTCCGTGACGGGCCGGACACCGTGATCCGGGGCAGGGTGCCGCGCGGCATCGACAGGCCGGCGGCACTCGGGCACGATGAGGAGCGGACACGAGACGTGCAGCGATGCCGGAACCCCCGGTCGCCGCGCGCATCCCAGAGGAAGGCACGGCCATGACCGATCAGCACGAGCAGGACCTGACCCCCGAGCGCGTCATCGAGCTCATGCGCGGCGAGCGTTTCGTGATGCTGTCCAGCGTCACCGCCGACGGCAAGATCGTCTCCCACCCGATGACCCCGCTGGACGTCACCGCCGAGGCGGACACCTGGTTCATCACGAGCTCGACCAGCGGACTCTACGAGACCTTCGTCGAGGGCGCCGAGGTCAACCTCTCCTTCGCCGAGACGGGCTCGTGGCTCTCGGTGTCCGGCCGGATCCGTGTGGTCGATGACCGCGCGAAGCTCGAGGACCTCTGGAACGACCGGATCGGCGTGTACTTCGAGGACGGGATCGACGACCCCACCGTGCGCCTGCTGCGCGTCGACGGGGAGTCCGCGCAGTTCTGGGGCAGCCCCGGCGGCCGGGCTGGTGCGCTCCTGGACCTCGTGGCCGCCCGGCTCAAGGGCGAGCGACCCAGCGGGACCTCCGGCACGACGGAGCTGTGAGAGGCGCGGCGCCTGCGCGACGGTCGGACGCGACCACGCGGTCCGCGGGCGCATCCGGCCCTGCGGGCTCTGACGAGGGATCCGAACGCACCGCGGATGGAACTGAGCGCGCTGACGACGGCCCCGTGCGCTCTGACGAGGGGTCCGAACGCACTGCGGATAACCCTGAGCGCTCCGGCGTGGAGGCCGCGCCCGCGGCGGACGGCCCCGAGCGCACCGAGGATGGCCGCTGGATCGTCGTGCGCGGCAGGCGGTGGCGCGCCACGGACCCGGAGCTGTCCGAGGACCTCGCCGACGCCCTGCGCTCCCGCCTGGGCCGGGCGCGTTCCGCGGTCGGTCGGGCGGCGGACGACGAGGCGCGGTCGCGGGCCCGTCGCCAGGTCCAGCTGGCCAAGGAGGGCCTGGGGGAGCGCGGCGAGCCCTGGTGGGACCTGGATCCGGCGGCGCGGCAGGCACGGGCCCGGGACCGGCTGGACCGGTTGGAGGAGGACGGGGACCCGGCCTCGGGGCGGTGACGCGTGGGCATCGCCGTGGATCGCTGTGCCGCGGGCCGCCCTCTTCCGGACGGTTCCGGCCCGGACGGCCTCACGCCGGATCGCCACGTCCCGTCGGCTTCACGCGGGACCGCCACGTTCCCTCGGCCGCGGCCCGGCCCGTCATGCCCCCGTCGGCCTCACCCCAGGCGCAGCTCCATGTAGGTGCTGAGCGGGTCCGGGCCGTAGTCGGCGAACGGCCCCCGCTCCACGAAGCCGTACCGCGCATACAGGCGCCGGGCGGGCGCGAAGAACTCCATCGACCCGGTCTCCAGCAGCAGCCGGTGGTGCGCGGAGCCGACGGCGTGGTCGCGGGCGTGGGCCAGCAGGGCCGCGGCGATGCCCCGGCCCCGGAACGCCGGGTCGGTCCGCATGCTCTTGAGCTCGGCGTCACCATCGCCCAGGTCCTTGAGCGCCAGCGTGCCGACGAGGCGATCCCCGATCCGTGCGCCCCACACGGTGACCGCGGGATCGCGGAGTCCGTCGAGGTCGAGCGCGTGCTGGCTCTCCGGCGGCGCCGTGGGGCTCATGTCCCGCAGGTGCGAGGCGATGAACCCCTGGACCTCGGCATCGTCGAGGTCCACCGGGGCGATCGTGAGGGGCGCGGGCGTGGAGGTCATCGCGCCACCGTATCCGGGCGCCGGGTCGTGCGTGCCGAGCACCGGAGGGTGGTACCCGGTGCGGGGGACGCGAGGACGCTGCGCCGCGTCGTCGACTGCGGGCCGTCGAAGGGGCCGGCGGCCTGCGAGAAGTCCTGGACGCACCGCGGCACGAGGAGGCGCGGCACCTCGGCGACGGCGAGAGGATGGCCACCACCTGCCGGTACGGTCGTCCCCATGCGCGAAGACCTCACCCTCGCAGACGGCGCCACCCTCGTGACCTGGACCACCGGCACCTTGCGCGAGCTGCTTCCCGTGGTGCTCGTCCACGGCGGCCCCGGGCTGTGGGACCACCTCGGCGACCTCGCCGCGCTCCTCGAGGGCGAGACCCTCGTCCACCGCTACGACCAGCGCGGGTGCGGTCGCTCCTCGGCCGTCGATCCGGAGGAGATCTCGATCCCGCGGTCCATCGAGGATCTGGAGGAGCTGCGGGCCCATTGGGGGCACGAGCGGTGGATCGTCATCGGACATTCGGCGGGTGCCGCGCTCGCCGTGGCGTACGCGGGTGCCCACCCGGAGGCCGTCGCGGCCATCGGCTACCTCGACGGCACCGGGGTGGGGGACTGGCGCACCGCCCACCGCGCCGAGCGGGCACGTCGGGAGGGTGAGGACGCCGCCCGAAGGCAGGAGCTCGAGGCGCTGGACCCCCGCACCCGCGAGCAGGAGATCGCGTGGCGCACCCTGTGCTGGGTCACCGACGACGCCGACCCCGTGATCGGACGCGTCCGCGCCCGCGAGATGGCCGCTGAGGACCTCCCCATCAATGCCGCGGCCCACGCGGCGCTGAGGGTCGAGGACGCGGACCTCATCGCCGCGCTCGCCGGTTTCGAGGGCCCGAGCTGGTTCGTCCATGGTGCCGCGGACCCGCGACCGGTCGCTCCGGTGATGGACCTCGCCGCGCGCGCCGCCGTCCCCCGCAAGCGGATCATCGAGGATGCGGGGCATCTGCCCTGGATCGAGCAGCCCGAGCGCACCCGCGAGGTGCTCTCGGAGGTGCTGCACTCGGCCCGGTGAGCCGCACCGCGGGCCGCGGCGGGGCTCACCCCGGTCAGGCTGCGGGGATGGTGAACTCGCCGCGGAACTCCGGGATGACCGTGTCCTTGCCCAGCACCTTGGCCTCGGGCCGGATGTAGGCGGCGGTGTAGGTGTCCTTGCGCTTCTCGGCGACCAACGCGATCCAGCCGCTCGGGTTCCCGCCATCGCGGCGCGGTGCGCTGTCGAAGGCGGTGAGCCCGGCCGCGGTGATCTCGGGCTCCAGGGTCAGCGTGGTGTTGTCCTCGTCCGGCTGACCGGGGTTGATGTGGAAGTCGCTCGGGGTGATCGACCCGCCGTACTGCGTCCCGGGCGTGGCCGCGACCTGCACGTAGATCACCTCGCCGCCGCGTTCGACCGCGCGGGCCTGACGCTCGGTGGCGACGTCGCGCAGCACGGAGACGATCGTGATCGTGTCGCCCAGCGCCTCGTCCCGCAGCTCGGCGCCGACGGGAAGCTCCGCCGAGGGGCCGGCGCCGGCGCTCGCGCCCTCGGCGGCGTCCGAGGTCTCGTCCTCGCTCGGGGCGGGCGTGGCGCCCCCGTCGTCGGAGCCGCCCGTGCCCTTCTCGGCGGGTTCGGTCGTGCCGCGGCCCTCGCCTCCGGTCGTCACGGAGCCCGAGCCTCCGCAGGCGGTCAGTCCCAGCACGCCCAGGGCCCCGAGAGCCCCCAGGGCGCCGCGTCGAGTCAGTCGTGCCGTCGTGGTGGTCATGGGATCTCCTCGTCCGGGGGTGTCGCGGCCACGGGGCGTGCCGCGTCGGTCCCAGAAGCGTAGAAGAGGCCGATGGCCTGCGGCGATGGGGAGGACTCCCTGGGGAGAACTCCCCATGGGGGCGCAGGGTCGATGGGGGCGACGCCCCCGCCCACCCCTGCCCTCAGCGTCGCGGTACGTATCGCAGCACGACGGCGCCCGAGGCGAGGTCGCTGCGTCCGGTGGGCTCCAGGTCGATCCCCTCGGGGAGCCCGTCGAGGATCCGAGGTCCGTGGCCCGCGATGCGGGGATGGACCACGAACTCGTACTCGTCGATCAGTCCCAGAGTGGCCAGGGCCAGCGGCAGCCGCACGCCACCCAGCATCACGCCGCGCGGGGACTGCTCCCGGATGTGCGTCACGGCGGCGGTCAGATCCCCGCGCACCAGCTCGGCGTTCCAGTCGACGGATTCGAGGGTGGAGGAGACGACGTGCTTGCGCAGCGGGTGGATCGCGCGGGTGAAGGGGTCGTCCGCGGCCTCGGCGCCCGGTACCGGGCGGAACGCATCCTCCATCATCTGGTAGGTGACGCGGCCCAGCAGCATCGCGTCCGCGCGAGCCAGATTGGCGGCGTGGAAGGCATGCAGCTCGGCGTCGGCCTCGACCGCACGATGATCGCAGCAGCCGTCGACGGTGATGTTGATCGAGTAGCGCACGGGTCCCATCGTCGGATGCTAGATCCGTCCGGGCCGGGGCGCAGGTGGATCGCGCGGATCGGCGCGACGGTGCGTGGGCGGGTCGTGCGGATGGCCGGGCCGGTGCGCGGTCCGTCCCGTCACCGCCCGGGCAGCGGCAGCGCCTCGTGCAGCACGGCGTCCCACGGCGCGAGGTCGAAGCCCTGCGCCGTCACCCAGTCGTCGTCGTAGTAGGTGCTCGCGTAGCGGTCGCCGCTGTCGCACAGCAGCGTCACGATCGACCCGGTCTCCCCGCGCGATCGCATCTCCTGGACCAGCCGTGCGACGGCCACGAGGTTGGTGCCGGTCGAGGCGCCCACCCGGCGGTCCATCCGGGCCGACAGGAAGCGGGCGCCCGTGATCGAGGCGGCGTCCGGCACGCGCACCATCCGGTCCACGATGTCCGGCAGGAAGCTGGGCTCGACGCGCGGGCGTCCGATGCCCTCGATCCGGGACCCGGTGTCGGTGGTGACCGTGCGGTCCCCGGTGCGCCAGCCCTCGAAGAACGCGGAGTTCTCGACGTCGGCGACGCACAGCCCCGTGGGCAGGCGGTGGTACCGCAGGTAGCGGCCGATGGTCGCGCTGGTGCCGCCGGTGCCCGCCCCGACCACCACCCAGCGCGGGACCGGGTGGGGCTCGAGGGCCAGCTGCTCGAGGATCGAGCGGGCGATGTTGTTGTTGCCGCGCCAGTCGGTCGCGCGCTCGGCATAGGTGAACTGGTCCAGGAACAGCCCGCCGCACTCATCGGCCAGGCGCTGGGACTCCGACGTCATCTCGTCCGCGCGGTCCACGAGGTGGCAGGTGCCGCCCTGGGCCTCGATGAGGGCGATCTTGCGGGCGCTCGTGCTGCGGGGCACGACGGCCACGAACGGCACGTCGAGCATCCTGGCCACGTGCGCCTCGCTCACGGCGGTGGACCCCGAGGACGCCTCGATGACGGGCATCCCCGGTCGCAGCCAGCCGTTGACCAGGGCATACAGGAACAGGGAGCGGGCCAGGCGATGCTTGAGGCTGCCCGTGACGTGGGTGGACTCGTCCTTGAGGTAAACGTCGATGCCCCAGTCCGCGGGGAGCTCCAGTCGCAGCAGATGGGTGTCGGCGCTGCGCCGGGCATCGGCGTCCAGGCGCCGTACGCGCTCGGCGACCCAGGCGCGCAGGGCCGGATCGGTGCGATCGAGGTCCTCGAGATCGGTGAGGCGAGGGGACATCGGCGCGGGCTCCTTCGTGCGGGACATCGGAGGCGGCGGGCGCGCCCCGCGCCGCCCGGCAGTCGATGGTCCCACGGTGCGAGGCGATGCGGCGCCCGTCCCATTTCACGGCAACAGCGTTTCGTAATTCTGTCAGAGCAGGCTAGCCTTACCGCGTCGCCATCGGCGGCCCCCACCCCCCGCAGAACAGGAGC
This sequence comes from Brachybacterium sp. AOP25-B2-12, assembly GCF_052378625.1. Lineage (NCBI taxonomy): Bacteria > Bacillati > Actinomycetota > Actinomycetes > Micrococcales > Dermabacteraceae > Brachybacterium > Brachybacterium sp. AOP25-B2-12. The sequence continues at coordinate 44,136 of NZ_JBQSXW010000006.1, forward strand.
CACCATGTCCTCGATCACCCGCCGCCGCTTCGGCCTCGCCGCCACCGCAGGAGCGCTGGGCCTCGGCCTCGCCGCCTGCGCCGACGACTCCGGCACCGACGACGCGGCCTCCGGCGGCGCGAGCGACGCCGGCGGCGCCTCGAGCGTCGAGGTCGAGGACAACAACGGCGCGCACACCATCGCCCTGCCCCCGAAGTCCGTCGTCGCCACCGACAACCGCACCTTCGAGACGCTCTCGGACTGGGACGTGAAGCTCTCGGCCGCCGCGGTCGCCCTGATGCCCTCGACCATCGCCTACAAGGACGACACGAGCATCGTCGACCTCGGCAACCACCGCGAGCCGAACCTCGAGGCCGTCGTCGCCGCCGAGCCGGACCTCATCGTCAACGGGCAGCGCTTCTCCCAGTTCCACGACCAGTTCGCCCAGCTCGCCCCGGACGCCACCATCCTCGAGCTGGATCCCCGGGACGACCAGCCCTTCGACGCCGAGCTCAAGCGCCAGGTCTCCGTGCTGGGCCAGGTGTTCCAGAAGGAGACGGAGGCCGCGGCACTGGGCACCGCGCTCGACGACGCCGTCACCCGTGCCAAGGCCGCCTACAAGGCCGAGGACACGGTCATGGCCGTCATCGTCTCCGGCGGCGAGATCGGCTACGTCGCCCCGACCGTCGGTCGCACGATGGGCCCGCTGTTCGACGTCCTGGGCCTGACCCCGGCGCTGAAGGTCGAGGGCGCCGACGACGACCACCAGGGCGACGACATCTCCGTCGAGGCGATCGCGCAGTCCAACCCGGCGTGGATCCTCGTCATGGACCGGGACGCCGCGGTCTCCGCGGACGACCCGAGCTACAAGCCCGCCGACGAGGTCATCTCGGGCTCGGCCGCGCTGCAGGGCGTCACCGCCGTCCAGCAGGGCCATGTGCTCTACATGCCCGCCGACACCTACACCAACGAGGGCATCCAGACCTACACGGAGTACATCGGCTCCCTCGCGGACGCCTTCGAAGCCCAGAAGTGACGTCCCGCTCCGCCGAGCCTGCGCCGGCCCCCTCCCCGGGGTCGGCGCGCGGCGCCCGGCGACGCCTGCTCGACCCCTGGCTGCTGCTGGGGGTCGCGGGCGTCACGGGCCTGCTCGTCCTCTCCCTCGCGACCGGCCAGTACGACATCCTGGGTGCCGAGGACGGCCGGCAGATGTTCGAGGTCACCCGCGTCCCCCGCACCATCGCCCTCGTGCTCGCGGGCGCCGCGATGGCCATGTCGGGCCTGATCATGCAGCTGCTGACCCAGAACCGCTTCGTCGAGCCCACCACCACCGGCACCACCGAATGGGCGGGCCTGGGACTGCTGGCGGTCATGATCATCGCCCCGACCTCGGGCATCATGCCGCGCATGCTCGGGGCGATCCTCGCGGCCTTCGTCGGCACCATGATCTTCTTCGCCTTCCTGCGCCGGGTGACCCTGCGCTCCTCGCTCATCGTCCCGATCATCGGGATCATGCTCGGGGCCGTGGTCGGCTCGATCTCCACGTTCATCGCGCTGCAGACCGACATGCTGCAGAGCCTCGGCGTGTGGTTCGCGGGGTCCTTCACCTCGGTGCTGAAGGGCCAGTACGAGCCGCTGTGGGTGGTGCTCGGCGTGGCCGTGGCGGTGTTCGTCGTCGCGGACCGCTTCACCGTCGCGGGGCTGGGCAAGGAGATCTCGACGAACGTCGGGCTGAACTACGAGCGGATCGTGCTGCTGGGCACGGGGCTCGTGGCGATCACCACCGGCGTGGTCACCGTGATCGTCGGCAACCTGCCGTTCCTGGGACTCATCGTCCCCAACCTCGTCTCGATGTTCCGCGGCGACGACCTGCGCTCGAACCTGCCGTGGGTGTGCCTGCTGGGGATCGCCGTGGTCACGGTGTGCGACCTCGTGGGCCGCACGATCATCGCGCCCTTCGAGATCCCGGTGTCGCTGATCCTCGGGGTGGTGGGCGCCGCGGTGTTCCTCGCGCTGATCCTCGTGCGGTGGCGCCGTGGCTGAGCCCGTGACCCTCCCGCGCACCGCCACGACGGCTCGCCCTGGCTCCGGGGCGCTGCCGACACGTCGCGCGAAGGTCCGCTACGCGATCGTGGTGGCGGTGCTCCTCGTGCTGGCGGCGGGCTCGGCCTTCGCGCTGCTGGCCGCCGACAACCCCATGCCCCCCGGCTCCCGCGGCTTCTGGCTGATCGCCAGGCTGCGCGTCACCTCCGTCGCCGTGATGCTGCTCGTCGCGTTCTGCCAGGCGCTGGCGACGGTCGCCTTCCAGACCGTCACGAACAACCGGATCCTCACCCCGTCGATCATGGGCTTCGAGTCCCTGTACCGGGTGGTCCAGACGGGCGCGGTGTACCTGCTGGGCGTGGTGGGGATCGTCGCGCTCCAGGGGCGTGTGCAGTTCGTGCTGCAGGTCGCGCTCATGGTGGTCCTGGCCGCCCTCCTGTACGGCTGGCTGCTGACGGGCCGCCGGGGCAACATGCAGGTGATGCTGCTGGTCGGGATCATCCTGGGCGGCGGCCTCGGGGCCGTGGCGACGTTCATGCAGCGCATGCTCTCCCCGAGCGAGTTCGACGTGCTCTCGGCGCGGCTGTTCGGCTCGGTGACCAACGCCGATCCCGAGGACCTGCCCATCGCGATCCCGCTGGCCCTGGCGGCGGGCGCGCTGATCCTGCTGCGCTCCCGGCGCCTGGACGTCGTGGCCCTGGGACGCGAGACGTCGGTGAACCTGGGGGTCTCCCATCGGCGCGAGGTGATCGTGGTGCTGCTGCTCGTCTCGGTGCTCATCGCCGTCTCGACGGCGCTGGTGGGGCCGATGACGTTCTTCGGCTTCCTCGTGGCCACGCTCGCCTACCAGGTCGCGGGCACCTACGACCACCGGTTCGTGCTGCCCGTGGCCGTGCTCACCGGCTTCGTGGTGCTCGCGGGCGCCTACGTCGTCATGAAGAACGTGTTCTACGCCCAGGGGGTGGTGTCCATCATCATCGAGCTCGTCGGTGGCACCGTGTTCCTGCTGGTCATCCTGAAGAAGGGACGCCTGTGATCACCCTGTCCGCCGTCCGCAAGGACTACCGCTCCAGCGCCGGGGACGTGTCCATCGGCCCCGTGGAGCTCGAGATCCCCGCCGGCGGGATCACCGCCCTGGTGGGTCCCAACGGGGCCGGGAAGTCGACGCTGCTGACCATGGCCGGGCGCCTGCAGGACCTCGACGCCGGCAGCATCTCGATCGCCGGGCACGACGTGGCGACCACCCGCTCGACCGAGCTCGCGCGGATCGTGTCGATCCTGCGCCAGGAGAACCACTTCGTCACCCGGCTGACCGTGCGCCAGCTCGTGGGCTTCGGCCGGTTCCCGCACTCCAGGGGCCGGTTGACCGTGCAGGACGAGGCCATGGTCTCCGAGGCCATCGACTTCCTCGAGCTCACCGAGCTCGAGGGCCGCTACCTCGACGAGCTCTCCGGCGGCCAGCGCCAGCGGGCCTACGTCGCGATGGTGCTGGCGCAGGACACCGACTACCTGCTGCTCGACGAGCCGCTGAACAACCTCGACATGAAGCACTCCGTGCAGATGATGCGCCACCTCCGGCGCGCCGCCGAGGAGCTCGGGCGCACGATCGTGATCGTCCTGCACGACATCAACTTCGCCGCGAAGTACGCCGACCGGATCTGCGCGATGAAGGAGGGTCGCGTGGTGCACTACGGGCCCAGCGCCGAGATCATGCGGCCCGAGGTGCTCAGCGAGGTCTTCGACACCGAGGTGCAGGTCATCGAGGGACCGGACGGGCCGTTGGCCGTGTACTTCTGAGGGGGCGGGCGGCGGTCCGGCGGCCGTGCCCGGACGACCGGACGAGGGACGGTCCGGCAGGGGTGCGGGGCCGATGGGCCAGGATGAGGGGCATGAGTTCCCAGGAGCGACAGGCCACGCCATCGGCCAATGCGGTCCGTGCACAGGACGCCCCCGAGGTGACCTTGCGGGTGATCTCCGCACGCGACGCCAGGGTGCTGTCCTCGATCGAGACCCGTGACCGCCGGTATCTCGAGGCCGGCGCGCCCCGGCGCAGCGACGACTGGGTGAGCGTGCGCGGCCAGCGCCAGGTGATCGCCCAGGCGATCGGCGACCTCCGCGCCGACCGCGCCGTGCCGCTCGTCATCGAGGCCGGGGGCGAGCTGGTCGGCCGCATCGGCCTGAACGCCGTGGTGCGCGGCGCCTTCCAGTCCGCGAGCCTGGGCTACTGGGTGCGGCAGGACCGCGCCGGGCAGGGCATCGCGACTCAGGCCGTGCGCCAGGTTGCGGACCTCGCCTTCGGCGCGATCGGCCTGCACCGCCTCCAGGCCGAGGTGCAGGTGGGCAACGACGCCTCCGTGCGCGTGCTCGAGCGCTGCGGGTTCACCGAGTACGGGCTGGCGCGACGCTACCTGCGGCTCGGCGGAGCCTGGCGGGACTGCCGGCTGTTCCAGCTGCTCGACCCGGAGTGGGAGGAGCGGCATGTCGAGGACGCGGGCGTCGGTGAGGGTGCTCAGCCGGCCGTGGTGGGCGGGAGCGAGGCGGTGACGTCGGCCGTGGCGGGCGGACGCGCGGACGATGAGGTTCCGGACGATGGGTCCGCGGACGGCGAGTTCGAGGCCGACGGATCCGGGAACGATGGGTATGGGGACGATGTTCTCGAGGCCGACGGAACCCCGGACGGTGGGGCGGTGGACGGCGGCTCCGCGGACGATGGCTCGGTGGGCGGCGGGCTCCTGGGCGAAGGACACCTCGGCGACGGGCCGTCCCACGAGACCCGAGGATCCGTCGACATCGCCGTCGAGACGCCGGGCGCGGACGAGGCCGCGGTCCTCTACGACGAGGTCGGGTGGAGCACGTACACCCGCGACCGCGCGGTCCTCGGGCGTGCTCTCGACGGGTCCGCGGTGGTGGTGACAGCGCGGCACCGTGGACGTCTGGTGGGACTCGCACGGGTGGTGGGCGACGGCGCTGTGATCGCTTATCTCCAGGACGTCCTCGTCGTGCCGCGGTGGCGGCGTCGCGGGCTGGGCCGGCTGCTGGTCGATGCCGCGTTCGCGCCGTTCGCCGAGGTCCGGCAGCAGGTCCTGCTCACCGACGCCGAGCCCGGGCAGCGCGCGTTCTACGAGGAGCTGGGGTTCACGGAGGTCCACGACCACGAGCCGGGACTACGGGCGTTCGTGCGGATGCTCTGAGGGTCCAGGGCCTGGGCACAGGTCGGGCCGATTTGGGAGGGTGCGGGACGTCCTCGTTCAGATAGGCCCATATACGCGCTATCTGAACGAGGACGTCCCGGCATCGGCCGGGCACGGCAGAAGCCGGCGGTCGCGAGACGTGCGCGCCGGGAGCGGACGGCCGAGGGACGTGCGCGCAGGGAACGGACGGTCGAGGGACGTGCGCGCCGGGGCTCACGCAGGGGGCAACTGGACGGCGAGGTGCTTCGTCCCGGTCCGGGCTCGGGTGATCCGTCGACGTGTGAACAGCCCGTTGGTGAGCGCAGTGAGCTCCGCCACATCGCCCCTATACTCGTGCTCGCTGTCGCGGAACGTCCACAGGGACCAGCGATGACGACCACGGAGAACACAGGGGGATGCAGGGATGCGTGTGCGGGTGCTCGGAGCGAGGACGACGTGGGTGATGATCGCGGCAGGTGCCCTGGTCCTCAGCGGATGCAGCGGACCGACCGCGGGGTGGCGACATCAGGGCGCGAAGGTGGTCGAGGTCGAGGCGACGCTGGAGCGCCTCACCGCGTCGTACAAGTCCGCGATCGGGGATTCGGACGTGCCGACCACGGTGCCCAAGGATGCCCGCTGCTACTTCCAGGTCAACGAGGACAAGGACGTCAAGGACGAGGCCGTCTGCGGACCGATCCGTCAGCTCGGGTCGGACAAGAATCTCTGGGTCTCGACGCCGTTGGAAGCCCGTGGCACCGCGAAACCCGACGAGATCGTCCTCGTCGCGCCCTCGGATCCCCGTTTCGGAGAGACGACGTTCGACGCGAACTACAAGCTGCTCGACGCGCAGGGCAAGGAAGCCGACCGTGACCAGGAGGTGAAGGCACCGGCTGCCCCGAAGGCCGCGGTGGGAGACACCCCGAGCGTCGAGCCGGAGGACTCGACCCTGGACGAGCCGCTGGTGATCTCGACGCCGGACGCGACCTACTCCTTTTCCGCCCTGGGCATCAGCGACCACGTCGGAGAGGGTGCGACGCGGGTCGATGCCCCGAAGGGCGGCGCATTCGTCACCGCACAGTACGACCGATCCAAGTCCGGCGATGCCCCGAACGGCTTCACGAGCGAGGCCGTGCTCACCGTGGACGGCAAGCCGGTCGAGATCCCGGAGGGCTCGTCGACCGTCGCGGTGGCGACCGCGGGCAAGGACGCCGCGGTGTCCATCGAGTACGACGGCAACACCCAGGTGGTCTCCCTCGCCGAGCAGAAGCTCACGAGCGGTCATCCCTACATCGACCAGGAGTACGAGCCGGTCAACAAGCCGCAGAGCGTCCTGATCGGCGACGAGTCCAACGGCGCCTCGACCACCTACACGTACCAGGTCGACGCGCGGGTGACGTCGTGGGACGCGACGAACCACTGGGCGCCCGAGGGCAAGGACCGCCTGGCCCTCGCGATCAGCTTCGACGAGTCGTCCCAGTACAAGGAATCCGGGAACATCTGGACCCTGCGCTACACGGACACGACGTACACCGTCACGGGCGTCACGGTGACCGTGGACGGTCAGGCGATCCCCGTCGATCCCGCCTCGCTCGCCGTGGTCCCCCGACCCGACAACGACTATCAGAGCCAGGACAACATCGTGCAGATCGCGACGGAGATCCCTGCCGGCGCCAAGGACATCAAGGTCACGGCCTCGGTCGCTCGCAGCGGCGGGTACGTGAAGGACTCGGGCAACGCCTACCCCGCGGAGAGCCTCAAGAACGAGCCGGGGTCGATCGACCAGACGCTCGACCTCGCCGAGGTGACGCTGACGCCGACCGAGTCAGGGTGGGGCGGGTGACGGGGCGGCGCTGAGGTGACACCGGCGCCGTGACACGGCGTGGGCGAGGCCGGGGACGTGGTCGCTTGGCCGGGGTCACCAGGGCCGCGTCGATCCGGGGTCGGTGACAGAGGGTGCCGCCTGGATCGGGTTCCGGTGCCGGCTTCCTGACACGGCGTCCTGCCGCGGTCCGGCCCGCTTCGGCGGGGCGCGGGATGTCCTCGTTCCGGCAGGCACATGTAGGGCCCAGCTGAACGAGGACGTCCCGCCATCTCGGGGAGAGGGCCGGATCCTCCCGATCCCGCGCCGAACCCATGCGTCAGGCTGTTCCGGGAGGTCACGGCGGAAGTCGGCACCACGGGGCGAGGCCCGGCGACGCCGGACCCCGGCCAACCTCGCCGGACCCCGGCCAACCTCGCCGGACCCGCAGGCCCCGCCGGCCCGATTCGGGAGAGTACGGGACGTCCTCGTTCAGATAGGTCCATATAGGGGCCAGCTGAACGAGGACGTCCCGTGACCCCTGCGTCACGACGGAAGCCGGCTCCACGGGGCGGACCACGGCCGGGCCTCGTCGGACGACGCCGGGCACCGGCCGGCCTCGCCGGGTCGCGAGCCGCGCCGCGAGCCGAGCCCGCCTGCCCCACCGCCCGGCCCCTCCCCACCCCACCCCCCTACACTCGTCCCCACGACATCGCCGTCCGCGAAGGGGAGCCCGTGCGCCGCCATCTCGTCCGTATGCACACCAGCGCCGAGGGCCTCGCGCCCGCCGATCAGCTCGCCGGGAGGATCGCCCGGGTGGCGCTGGACCCCGTGGCGGTCGAGCCCGAGGTCGCCGAGATGATCGTCAACCGGGTCATCGACAACGCGGCCGTCGCCGTCGCCTCCCTGCACCGGGCGCCGATCCTCGCCGCCCGCGGCGCCGCCGAGGCGAACCCCATCACGGACGCCTCCGCAGGTCAGGGCGCCACGGTGCTCGGGATCCGGGGGCGCTTCGCCCCCGAGTGGGCCGCGTACGCCAACGGGGTGGCCGTCCGGGAGCTCGATTTCCACGACACGTTCCTGGCCGCGGAGTACTCCCACCCCGGCGACAACATCCCGCCGCTGCTGGCGGTCGCCCAGCACACCGGCTCCGACGGCGCCGCCCTGCTGCGGGCCGTCGCCACCGGGTACGAGATCCAGATGGACCTGGTCACCGGCATCAGCCTCCACGCGCACAAGATCGACCACGTGGCCCACCTGGGGCCCTCGGTCGCCGCGGGGATCGGCACCCTGCTGGACCTGCCCGAGGACGTCGTGTTCCACGCGATCGGCCAGGCGCTGCACACCACCACCGCCACCCGGCAGTCCCGCAAGGGACAGATCTCGACGTGGAAGGCCTCGGCCCCGGCCTTCGCGGGCAAGATGGCGATCGAGGCGGCCGATCGGGCGATGCGCGGCCAGAGCGCCCCCTCGCCGATCTGGGAGGGCGAGGACGGCGTCATCGCCTGGCTGCTGGGCGGCCCGGACGCCCGGTACGAGGTGCCGCTGCCCGAGCCCGGCGAGCCCAAGCGCGCGATCCTCGACAGCTACACCAAGGAGCATTCGGCCGAGTACCAGGCCCAGGCGTGGATCGACCTGGCCCGCCGCTTCGGCGCCGAGCACCCCGAGGTGCGCGATCCCGCGCAGGTCGCCTCGATCGTGCTGGCCACGTCGCACCACACCCACTACGTGATCGGATCCGGCGCGAACGACCCCCAGAAGTACGACCCGACGGCCAGCCGCGAGACGCTGGACCACTCGATCCCGTACATCGTGGCCGTCGCCCTGCAGGACGGCGCCTGGGACCACATCGGCTCGTACAGCCCCGAGCGGGCCGCGCGGCCGGACACCGTGGCCCTGTGGCAGCGGATCACCACGGTCGAGGACCCGGAGTGGACGCGCCGCTACCATGCGGCGGACCTCACCGAGAAGGCGTTCGGCGGGCGCATCGAGGTCACCCTCACGGACGGCCGCACCCTCGTCGACGAGATCGCCGTGGCCGACGCCCACCCGCTGGGCGCCCGCCCCTTCGCCCGCGAGCAGTACGTGGCCAAGTTCCGCTCGCTCGCGGCCGGGGTCCTGCCCGATGCCGAGGTGGACCGCTTCCTCGACCTCGCCGTGCGCCTGCCCGAGCTGACGCCCGAGGAGGTGGGGCAGCTGACCGTCGAGGCGCCCGACCTGCCGCCCGCGCCCGGGGGCCTGCTGTGATCCTCGGATCGGCCCGCCCCGCGCACGAGAAGCGGCAGGCGTTCCGGGAGGCCCTGGCCTCGGGTGCGCTGCTGCGAGCCCCGGGCGCCTTCAACCCGCTGTCGGCCCGGCTCATCGAGGACAAGGGCTTCGAGGCCGTGTACGTCTCCGGCGCGGTGATGGCCGCGGACCTCGCCCTCCCGGACATCGGCCTGACCACGCTCACCGAGGTCACCGCGCGCGCCGGGCAGATCGCCCGGGTCACGGACCTGCCGGTGCTGGTGGATGCGGACACGGGCTTCGGGGAGCCGATGAACGTGGCCCGCACCGTGCAGCTCGTCGAGGACGCCGGGCTCGCCGGCCTCCACATCGAGGACCAGGTCAACCCCAAGCGCTGCGGGCACCTCGACGGCAAGGAGGTGGTCGACGAGGAGACGGCGCTGCGCCGGATCCGCGCGGCCGTCCGCGGCCGGCGCGACCCGGACCTGCTCATCATGGCCCGCACCGACGTGCGGGGCGTCGACGGCCTCGACGCCGCGTGCGCGCGGGCCCGGGCTCTCGTCGAAGCGGGGGCCGATGCGATCTTCCCCGAGGCCATGGCCACCCTCGAGGAGTTCGCGGCGATGCGCGCGGCCGTGGACGTGCCGCTGCTGGCCAACATGACGGAGTTCGGCAAGTCGGACCTGTTCACGCACGAGCAGCTCGCCGCCGTCGGCGTGAACCTCGTGATCCACCCCGTCTCCCTGCTGCGCACCGCGATGGGCGCCGCCGAGCGCGCGCTGGACACCCTCACGGCCGACGGGACCCTTGACGCCGAGGTCCCCGCCATGCAGACCCGCGCGCGGCTGTACGAGCTCGTGGACTACGCCGGGTACGCGGCGTTCGACGAGAACGTCGCGGCCTTCGACCTCTCGACGAACAGGAGCCGATGATGACCGACGCCCCCGAGATCCAGAAGGGACTGGCCGGGGTGGTGGTCGACACGACCGCCGTCTCCAAGGTCGACCCCGCCACCAACTCGCTGCTGTACCGCGGCTACCCCGTCCAGGACCTCGCCGAGCAGCGCTCCTTCGAGGACGTCGCCCACCTGCTGTGGCACGGGGAGCTGCCCACCCCCGCGCAGCGGGAGGCGTTCACCGCCGCGGAGCGCGCGGCGCGCGCCCTGGACGACGGGGTGCGTCAGGTGGTGGACCTGCTGCCCCTCACGGCCCACCCGATGGACGTGCTGCGCACGGCCGTCTCCGTGATCGGCGCCGCGGACCCCCGGGCCGAGGACCCCGATCCCGAGCAGGCGCTCGCCGCCGCTCAGCGCCTGTGGGCCCAGCTGCCCGCGATCATCGCCTACGACCAGCGGCGACGCCGGGGCCAGGACCTGGTCCCGCCACGAGAGGACCTCGGGTTCGCGGCGAACCTGCTGTGGATGACCCACGGCGCCGAGCCCACCGCGCTCGAGACCGAGGTGTTCGACGCGTCGATGACGCTGTACGCGGAGCACTCCTTCAACGCCTCGACGTTCACGTCGCGCGTGGTCACCTCCACCCTCTCGGACCTCTACTCGGCGGTGGTCGCCGGGATCGGCGCCCTCAAGGGACCCCTGCACGGCGGGGCGAACGAGGCCGTGATGGTGATGTTCGAGGAGATCGGCACCGCCGATCGCGCCGCAGCGTGGCTCGATGAGGCGCTCGCGAGCAGGCGCAAGATCATGGGCTTCGGGCACCGGGTCTACAAGAACGGCGACTCGCGGGTCCCGGCGATGAAGGCGGCGCTGGACCGCCTGGCCGCCGAGCGCGGCCGTGAGGACCTGCTGGCCCTGTACGACGCGCTCGCCGGCGCGATGGACGACGCCAAGACGATCAAGCCCAACCTCGACTACCCCAGCGGCCCGGCGTACCACCTGCTGGGCTTCGACACCGCCACCTTCACGCCGCTGTTCGTCGCGAGCCGGGTGACGGGGTGGACCGCGCACGTGCTGGAGCAGCGGGCTGCGAATGCGCTGATCAGGCCGTTGTCGGAGTACGTGGGGCCGACGAGGCGCGAGGTGCCTCCGGTCGGGTGAGGGCGAGGTGGGTGCGGGGAGAGATCACCGCGTGTACGGGCCGTGCGCCGCGACCTCCGACCACCGATCGGGACGGATCCGCAGCGCGATCACCGTGCCCGCGACGGCATGCCCCGCCCCCAGGAGCATCCACACCACCGGCCCATCGGCGATCAGCCCCGCCGCCGCGAGCGAGGCCGTCCCCAGGTGCACGCCGCCGTGGATGCCGATCGCGGCCCACACCGACCCCATCGCGACCGCCAGGAAGCCCGCACTGATCGCGAAGCCGAAGGGGACCACCAGGTAGACGACGTGCTCGATAGCGCTGCGCTGGCCGCCCTGGGAGATCAGGTGAGGCACCGCGAAGGCCACCGCGGCCACGAGCACGGCGAGGACGGGCCGCCCAGACAGGCTCGAGAGCAGATACCCCCGGAACAGCACCTCCTCCCCGACGCCCTGCAGCACGAACGCCTGCAGCAGCACGAAGACGACGACCACCCAGATGGGTACGGACGCGATCTCGCCCACCAGCTCGTCGCCGAGCTCGCGTCCGATCCCCATCGCCCGGGCGAGCAGCTGGACGACGAGCCCCACGCCCACCGAGATGGCGACCCCCAGGAGCAGACCGACGAGCGCCCGGGCGTCGAATCGCAGCCCCAGGTCGCGCCAGCGGCGCCGGTCGATCCCGCGGACCAGGGCCCAGGAGGTCAGCAGGTACAGCGCGAGGGTGATGATGCAGGCGATGGCCATGCCGAGCAGGGCGGTCGCGTCGTCCGAGGAGGTCAGCAGCGCGGCCAGCGGGGGGATCGCCGCGACGGTCAGGCCGCCGCCGAGCGCGGCCACGAGCAGTCCGAGGATCGAGAGGAGGAGTCGCGCCCAGACCGGAGCACGCGGTGCGGGAGTCGACGCGGTGGAGGCGCTGGGTGCGGACATGGACCCATCGTGGTGTCCCGACGGCTCCGGGGCATCGTCCGAAGGGACAGGATCCGCCGGTTCGGCACCCGGAGGACGGCGTGAGGGCGTCCGGTGGCGGGCCCTCCACGTATCCTGTGCGCACCCTCCACCGAGCTCGCACGCCGGAGCCTTGTCCGAGCCCGTCGGCCTGGACAGAGTGACGGCATGTCCCGCTCCCAGGCTCCCCGGAGGATCCTCCCGCGCCCCGGTGCCGTCGGCGCCGCCCTGGTGCTCGCCGCCGTGATCGTGCTCCTGGCCGCGGCTCTGAACACGTCCATGCTGGGCCCCGACCCCGCGCTCGCCTTCGACTGCAACGACACGACCTGCGAGGACCTCTGGATCGATGCCTGGATGCATCACCGCGAGGTGGCGCTGTGGACCCTCCCGGCGTTCCTCGGCGGATGGGTGCTGCTGGGCCTCGGGCGCCTCCGCGGATCCGCGCCATCGGCCCCGGATCGAGCCCGCCTCCCCGTGCCGTCGACGGGGACGCGGATCGGTGCGACCGCGGTCCGGGCCGGTGCGCTGCTCGTGGCGATGGTCGCGCTGTCGACCCACGGCCTCGTCCTGCTCCTCCTGGGGCCGATCCCGCTGCTGGTCGGCGCACTCGTCCTCGCCTCGATCTGCATCGGTGTCGCGACCGCCCTGCTGCAGCGGGCCGGCGTGGGGCGTCGCGCGGCCTGGTTCCTGGGAGGCGCCGAGACGGGAGTGGGCGCGGGGCTGCTGGTCATCGGCCTGCCGCGGGTCATCGGACCGGCGGGCCTGGAGATGTGGCGCCTGGTGCTCGTGCAGGCGACCGTGGCGATCCTGGTCTCGGCGCTGCACGAGGGTCTCGCCATCGCAGGTGCACGGCGAGCGCGTCGCATCGCGCACGCCGTCGAGCCTGCGGGACGCCCGTCGCTCGCTCCAAGCGCACGGGTGGGGGAGGCGGCCGCCGTGATCGTCCTCGCACTGCTCGTGGTGTGGGCATCGTCCCCGGTCGCCGCTCCGCCGCAGGACGTGCGGTCCCAGGGCGAGTGGATGGTCGTCCCCGAGCCGCAGGCCGATCCGGTCGTCGTGACGCCCGTCGAGATCCCTTCCGCCGCGGCGCGTCCGCCGCTGGTGGGAACCACGCCTGCTCCGGAGCCGCCCGAGCTGCAGGGCCTCCCCTCGGACGCGCCCTACGAAGGCGTGCTGCTCGCACCCGGGGCGCGAGCCACCGCCGAGCTCTCCTGGCCGGGGTACCGGGATGCCGCGGATACGACGACTCCCCAGACCGCCGGGATCCGTCTCGCCGACGGCACGCTCGCCACGGCGTCGTCGGAGGGGCGCGGCGGCTCGGGATCCCGGGCGCCCTTGGACATCGTGGACGGTGCGGTGATCGAGGTGGGGCGGTGGCAGGTGGTGTGAGATCGCGTCGCTCCCACGACGGCAACAGGCATCGACCGGACCCCCGCGGTGCAGGTCACCGCACCATCCGCACCTCCCGCAGCCCGTCGAGCCGCGGATCGGACAGCGCCCGGCCGTCCCGGGTGAAGCCGAGCTTGGCGTAGAACCGCTGGGCGCGGGGGTTGGGATCGGCCACCCAGAGCTGAGCGGGGCGGCTTCCGAGCACCGCGGACACCAGGGCGGCGCCGGCCCCGCTGCCGTACAGGTGCGGCAGGACGTACAGCATCCTGATCGCCTCGTCGCGGGCGGGATCAGGCTCCTCGGGGGCGCCGAGGACCACGAAGCCCTTGACGGCGCCGTCCCCGCCGCGGGCCACGCGGATCGCTCGGGCGAGCTCCTCGGCGGAACGCCGCGACAGCATCTGCTCCCACATCTCCGTGCGACGCGCGAGCGCCGCCTCGTCGTAGAACCGCGCGGGCAGGAGGTCGGCGTACGCATCGCGCCAGCCCTGCACGTGGACACGGGCCAGCAGCGGGGCGTCGGCGACGGTGGGGACATCGAGGCGGAAGGTGCTCACCGCGCCATTGTGGACGGATGCCCCGCCCCGAAGGGCACGCGACGATCGTCAGACGGGCAGGACCCGCCACGCGTCGCGCCCGGCACGGTGCCGCGGCATCGTCGGCACACGACGGCGTGCCCGCTCCCGGGCGTCGGCCGCGAGGATCAGCGCGGTCTCCTGCTCCTGGCGCGTCCACCGCTGGGTTCGGAGTGCCCGCAGGGCGGTCAGCTCGTCGGCGTCGCCCCAGGTGGGATCCAGAGGACGGTAGGTGATCGGGGCCGCGCCGGTGGGATCGGTCGCGGTGTCGGGCTGCGGGTGACGGTCGGTGGTGCTCATGGCCTCATGCTCCTGTCTGCTCATGAGCGGATCCGACCTGCGCGCTGTGACCGGGCTGTCAGTCCGGCGGCGGGAGGGTCCGCTGCGGTGATGACCTCAGCGTGGCCCGACGGGGCAGGCGGGCGCGTCCACCCGGGGGACCTGCGGGGTCCCCGCCCGGGAGGATCTTCCGGGACGCGGCGCAGACCTCTCAGGGCTGGATCCGGTGCTGGGTCCACAGGCCGTCCGGCAGGTCCCTCTCGTAGACCACCCGGTCGTGCAGCCGGTCGCGGCGGCCCTGCCAGAACTCGATCCGGTCCGGGACGATCCGGTACCCGCCCCAGAAGGCCGGGCGCGGCACCTCGATGCCCTCGAACCGCGCCTCGGCCTGCACGTACGCCGCCTCGAGCGCGTCCCGGGAGGACACCGGGCGCGACTGCTGGGAGGCCCAGGCCCCGAGCTGCGAGCGGCGCGGTCGGGAGGCCCAGTAGGCATCGGCCTCGGCCGCGGAGACCTCCTCGACGCGCCCGTCGGCACGGACCTGGCGCTGCAGGGGATACCAGGGCAGGAGCAGCGATGCCCAGGGCACGGCGCGCAGCTGGCGCCCCTTGTCGGAATCCTGATTCGTGTAGACGACGAACCCGGCGTGGTCGTACGACTTCAGCAGGACGGTCCGCGAGCGCGGACGTCCGGCCGATGCGGCCGGTCGCCCCTTGTCGCCCGCGGAGCGGCACACGTCGACGGTCGACAGCACCACGGCGGTCGGCTCGGGGAGGTCCCCCACCTCCTCGCGGCGCGCGAAGGCGTCCTCGACCCAGCGGTCCAGCAGCGGCCACGGCGCAGGTCCCGGGTCATCGGCCAGGGAGCCCGCGAGATAGTCCGTGTGCTCGGTGGACAGGCGCGCCCGCCGGAGCGCCTCCGCGTCGGGCTCGACGGGGAGCGCGGAGGAGTCCTGCGGGCGGTCGTGGCCGGTCATGCGCCGAGTGTAGGCATCGCGCCGTCACCGCGTTCCCTCCACATCACGGTTCCGCAACACCTGGTCACAGGACGGGCACGAGCGGCACGGGCATCCGGGCGCGGTGCTAGCTTTCGGAGCACCACGGCGTCGTGACTCCTCGTCCTCGCCGTCCAGACCAGGCCCCGGCGCGCCCCCACCCAGGGATCGCCGCGGCACTGCACACCGGGAGGAAACCCCATGTCAGACGCCCTCTTCTCTCCGCGCCGTCGCAGCGTGCTCCTCGCCCTCGCGGGAGTGCCCGTGCTCCTGACGGCCTGCGCGCAGACCACCGAGGGCGGTGGCTCCGGCGACGGCGGCGACGGACTGACCTTCGGCACCACCGACAAGGTGACGTCCCTCGACCCGGCGGGTGCGTACGACAACGGCTCCTCCGTGGTCCACACCCAGTGCTACGGCTACCTCATGAACACCGAGATCGGCACGAAGGACGGCATCCCCAAGCCCGACCTCGCCGAGTCCGCCGAGTTCACGAGCGACACCGACTTCACCGTCGTCCTCAAGGACGGCCTCACCTTCGCCAACGGCAACGCGCTGACCAGCAAGGACGTCAAGCACACCTTCGATCGCCAGCTCGGGATCAACGACCCCAACGGCCCGGCGAGCCTCCTGGCCAACCTCGACTCCGTCGACGCCACGGACGACAAGACCGTCGTGTTCCACCTCAAGGAGCCCAAGGACCAGACCTTCGCGTACATCCTGGGCAGCCCCGCCGGCCCGATCGTCGAGGCCGCATCGTTCCCGGCCGACAAGCTCGCGACCGACGACGAGATCGTCAAGGCCAAGGCCTTCAGCGGCCCGTACCAGATCTCGAGCTTCAAGCTCAACGAGCTCATCGCCTTCACGGCATTCGACGGCTACAAGGGCCTGTTCGGCAAGCCCAAGACCGCCGGCGTCTCCGCGAAGTACTACGCCGACGCCAACAACATGAAGCTCGACATCCAGCAGGGCAACGTGGACGTCGTCTTCCGCTCGCTCTCGGCCACCGACGTCGAGTCGCTGAAGAAGGACGACAAGGTCACCGTGCACGACGGCCCCGGCGGCGAGATCCGCTACATCGTCTTCAACTTCGACACCATGCCCTACGGCGCCAAGGCCGACGGCGCGGATCCCGCCAAGGCGCTCGCCGTGCGCCAGGCCTTCGCGGACCTCGTGGACCGCGAGGCCATCGCGAGCGCGGTCTACAAGGACACCTACACCCCCCTGTACAGCTACATCCCCGACGGCCTGCCGGGTGCCGGCACCCAGTTCAAGACCGAGTACGGCGACGGCCAGGGCAAGCCCGACGCCGCCAAGGCCCGCCAGCGCCTCGAGGGCGCCGGCGTCACCATCCCCGTGACCCTCGCCCTGCAGTACAACCCCGACCACTACGGGGAGTCCTCCGGCGACGAGTACGCCGCAGTGAAGTCGCAGGTGGAGAAGGACGGCCTGTTCACGATCAACCTGCAGTCCACCGAGTGGGTCCAGTACTCCAAGGACCGCACCGCCGACGTCTACCCCGCCTATCAGCTGGGCTGGTTCCCGGACTACGCCGACGCCGACAACTACCTGGCCCCGTTCTTCTCCAAGGACAACTTCCTGGCCAACCACTACGACAACCCGCAGGTCCAGGAGCTCATCGCCCAGCAGCGCGGCACCGACGACAAGGCCGCCCGCGAGCAGCTGTTCGTGCAGATCCAGGACCTGGTCGCCGCGGACATCTCGACCCTGCCGCTGCTGCAGGGCTCCCAGATCGCCGTCTCCACGAAGGACCTGCAGGGCGTCACCCTCGACTCCTCGTTCAAGTTCCGCTTCGTCCCGCTGGCGAAGTGACCTCGGCGATCGAGACCCCCGAGGACGGGGGCGCGGACCCTGTCGCGCTCCCGTCCCCCGGGAAGCCCGCCGCGAAGCGGCGTCGCGGGGGAGGTCTGGGCCGTTACATCCTGGTGCGGTTCCTGCTCATCATCCCCACCGTGCTGATCCTCATGACCGTCGTCTTCTTCCTCATGCGGATCACGGGGGACCCGATCACTGCCGCCCTCGGCGGACGCCTGACCCCCGACCAGCTGGCCGCGCGCCGAGCCGAGGCCGGCTACGACCGCCCGCTGATCGTGCAGTACTTCGACTACCTCGGCGGCGTGCTGACCGGGGACTTCGGCACCACCTACACGGACAAGCAGCCCGTCACGCACGTCCTGGCGACCTACGGCTCGGCCACCGCCGAGCTCGTGCTGTACGCCGTGATCGTCGCGCTCGTCATCGGCGTGCCGCTGGGGATGATCGCTGCGCGCTACCGCGACCGGGCACCCGACGCCGTCCTGCGGATCCTCGCGATCCTCGGGTACGCGACCCCGGTGTTCTTCGTGGGCCTGCTGCTCAAGCTGATCTTCTCGGTGGGGCTGGGCTGGTTCCCGGTGGCCGGGCGCGTCTCGAGCCGCGGCGAGCTGTCGATGGGACAGATCCTGAACCCCTCGCCGTTCTACCTCCTCGACGCGATCCGCCTGGGCGACCCGTCGCTGATCCTCGACGTGCTGTCCCACGCCGTCCTCCCGGCGATCGCCCTGGGGGTGCTGACGGGCGGGATCTTCCTGCGCCTGGTGCGCACCAACCTCATCGGCACCCTGGAGATGCCGTACGTGGACTCGGCCCGCTCCCGCGGCGTCGGCGAGCCGCGCCTCGTGGCCCGGCACGCGCTCCGGCCGGCGCTGATCCCCATCGTCACCGTGATGGGCATGCAGATCGCGATGATGCTCGGAGGCGCCGTGCTCACCGAGACCACCTTCGAATGGAAGGGGCTCGGCTTCATGCTGGCCCAGTACATGCAGGCCCGCGACTACGTGGCCGTCCAGGGCATCGTCATGATGCTCGCGGTGATCGTCGCGGTCTCCAACTTCCTGGTCGACGTCATCGCCGCCCTCATCGACCCGCGCGTGAGGTACTGACATGACCCTCTCCACCCCTGCGCCCCCCGGCGACGACAACGCCGCACAGGCGGCGCTCGCCGCCGAGGGCGCCCGTGCCGCCGAGACCGCCGACGCCCCCCTGTGGAAGCGCCTGCCGATCATCAGCCACCTGCGCCGCAGCGTGGGCCTGCAGCGCGGCATGCTCGTCACGGGCCTCGTGCTGACCGGTCTGCTGCTGCTGCTCGCGCTGCTGGCCCCGCTCGTGGCACCCTACGGCTATTCGGCGACCTCCGCCGACGGCACGGCCTTCGGCACCCAGCTGCCGCCGGGCACCCCCGGGCACCTGCTGGGCACCACCGTCTCCGGCTTCGACGTGCTGTCCCGGGTCATCTGGGGCACCCGCACCGCCGTGGCGGTGATGGTGTGCGCGGTCATCGCCTCGATCATCCTGGGCGTGGCCCTCGGCCTGGTCTCCGGCTATGTGGGGGGCTGGCTGGACCGGATCCTCGTGATGATCGCCGATGCGGTCTACGCCTTCCCCTCGCTGCTGCTGGCGATCGTCATGTCGATCGTGATCTCCAAGGGGCAGTCGAGCTTCTGGGGCGGCATCTTCGCCGCCGCCATCTCGATCACCGTCGTCTTCGTGCCGCAGTACTTCCGCGTGATCCGCGCCGAGGTGGTGCGGCTGAAGGCCGAGCCGTTCGTCGAGGCCGCGAAGGTCGTCGGCACCGGGCACGGACGGATCATGCGCGTGCACCTGCTGCGCAACGCCACCCGCACCCTGCCGCTCATCTTCACCCTCAACGCCTCCGAGGCGATCCTGACGCTGGCCGCCCTGGGCTTCCTGGGCTTCGGCATCGAGCCCACCAAGGCGTCGGAGTGGGGGTACGACCTCAACCGCGCCATGAGCGACGCGACCAGCGGGATCTGGTGGACGGGCCTGTTCCCGGGCCTCGCGATCGTCCTGGCGGTGCTCGGCGTGACGCTGGTCGGCGAGTCGATCAACGACCTCAACGACCCGCGCCTGCGCACCCGTAAGAGGCGCCGCGCCGCCCGCCGGGCCACGACCACCTCCGAGGAGGCCCGCGCATGAGCGAGAAGACGACGATCCCCGCCGGAGGGTCGGAGGCATCGGCGAAGGCACGGCTGTCGATCCGCGACCTCGACGTGCATTTCGCGACCGATGCCGGGGACGTGCACGCCGTGCAGGGCGTGAGCCTGGACGTCGCCCCGGGACAGATCCTCGCGCTCGTCGGCGAATCGGGCTCCGGCAAGTCGGTGACGGCCCGCTCCATCCTGGGTCTGCTGCCGGAGACGGCGACGGAGTCCGGGGCCGTCCTGGTCTCGGGCACCGAGGTCGTGGGCCTGCACGGCGCCCGGCTGCGGGCGCTGCGCGGCGAGGACGTGTCGATGGTGTTCCAGGAGCCCTCGAGCGCCCTGAACCCCGTCTTCCCGATCTGGTGGCAGATGGGGGAGGGGCTGCGCGCCCACCACCCCAAGATCACCGGCTCGCAGATCCGGGCCACGGCGATCAAGGCGCTGGCCTCCGTCGGCATCCCCGATCCTGCCGGCGCGATCAGACGCTTCCCCCACGAGTTCTCCGGCGGCCAGAAGCAGCGCATCATGATCGCGATGGCGCTGTCGCTGGGCGCCGAGCTGATCGTCGCCGATGAGCCCACCACCGCGCTCGACGTGACCGTCCAGGCCGAGATCCTCGAGCTGCTGCGGGACGTCCGCGACGGCTTCGGCACGTCGATCGTGATCATCACCCACAACATGGGCGTCGTGGCCGATCTCGCCGACGAGGTGGCCGTGATGTACCACGGGCGCGTCATCGAGCGGGCCGGGGTCACGGAGCTGTTCGCCCATCCCCGCGAGGAGTACACCCGGTCGCTCCTGGGTGCCGTGCCCCACCTGGGTCGCAACAGCGCCTGGGAGGCTCTCGACGCGGCCCAGCGGACCGCCCTCGACGAGGCACCGTCCGTGGTCGAGGCCCGTGACCTCGTGATCGAGTACCCGGGCCGTCTGGGGCGTGCGCCGTTCCGTGCCGTCCACGGCGTGGACCTCACCATCCGCGAGGGCGAGGTGTACGGCCTGGTCGGCGAGTCCGGCTCGGGCAAGACCACGATCGGCCGCGCCATCGCCGGGCTCGAGAAGGTCAGCGACGGCAGCCTCACGGTGCTGGGGCACGAGATGCTCGGCATCAAGGAGCGGGCGTTCAAGTCAGCCCGCAAGGACATCGGCTTCGTCTTCCAGGATCCCTCCACGAGCTTCAACCCGCACCTGACGATCGAGGAGTGCATCGCCGAGCCGCTGATCGTCCACGCCCGGGACCAGTCGGCGGCCACCCGCCGGGCCCGCGTGCAGGAGCTGCTCGATGCGGTCCAGCTGCCCGGGGAGTACGCCCGGCGCTACCCGCACGAGCTCTCGGGCGGCCAGCGTCAGCGGGTGTCCCTGGCCCGCGCGCTGGTCCTGGACCCGAAGCTCCTGATCGCCGACGAGCCCACCAGCGCGCTCGACGTGTCCGTGCAGGCCACCGTGCTCGCGCTGTTCCGCGAGCTGCAGCAGCGCCTGGGGTTCGCGGCCCTGTTCATCAGCCACGACCTCGCAGTGGTGGACTCCCTCGCGCATCGGATCGGCGTGCTGTACCACGGGGAGCTCGTCGAGGAGGGGCGCGGACCGGACGTCCTGCAGCACCCGCAGGACGAGTACACCCAGAAGCTCATCGCGTCCCTGCCCGTGCCCGATCCCGTCGAGCAGGCACGGCGGCGCGCGGTGTTCCAGGAGCACTGGGGCCGTCAGGCGGGCTGACATCGGGGGACCGTGGGCGACATGCGCCGAGCCCGATGCGGAGGCGGGCGCCCTGCTGGATGCCCTCGGCTCCGATGCCGGGGACCAGCCGGAGACGGTGCAGGCCGCGCAGGTCCGAGGGCCGCTCCCGGAATGCCCGTGGCGCCGCACGCCGTCACACTGCGTGCCGCCCCCGGGCATCGGCAATACGGTGGGATCCATCGTCGGAGACGCCCTCGACCCCAGGAGACAGCCATGACCGCCACGCACGAGAACACGCCCGAGATCCTCCACGAGGACACCCTGATCAGCCCCGAGCAGGCCGTCGCACGCCAGCAGGACGGCGCGCTGCTCATCGACGTGCGCAGCGCGAAGGGCCAGGCCCAGGACGGGCTCATCGCGGGCGCCGTGCCCGTGGCCAAGGCGGATGCCCCCGCCGCGCTCGACCCGCGCTCCCACACGCGCATCCCCGAGCTCAGCGGCGACCTCGACCAGGAGGTCGTCGTGTTCTGCGGCTCCGAGGCCGGATCGGACCCCATCGTCGACCAGCTGCGCACGGACGGGTACCGCAACGTCCACCAGATCGCCGGCGGCGTGACCCGCTGGCTGGCCGATGGACTGCCCACCACGCCGGTCGAGGACGCCTCGGACGCGACCGCCTGAGAGATGCCGGGCGCCCGCGGCCAGCGAGGGTGTGCTCAGCTCACCTCGACCTCCTGCCAGGCCGCGCGGACCGCATCGGCCTCCCGCCCGCCGGCGCCGAACCGTGCCTCGGCGCTGACGACCGTGGCCGCCGCGAACGTCGCGAAGCTCGCGTCCTTGGGCAGGGTCCGGGACGTCATGACGTCGTACCAGATGCGGCCCGCGCCCTCCCAGGCGTGCCCTCCGATCGCGACCGCCGCGAGGTAGAAGGCGTGGTTGGGGATCCCGGAGTTGATGTGGACCCCGCCGTTGTCGTGGTCCTCGTCGTGCGGGAGCACCTGGTAGTCCGCCATCGTGGCGGGCTGGGGATCGACCCCGAGGACGGGATCGTCGTACGCCGTTCCGGGTGCCTTCATCGAGCGCAGCGCCACGGCGTGCACGCGGTCGGTGAACAGCCCCGCCCCGATCAGCCAGTCGGCCTGCGCGGCGGTCTGCCCGCGCAGACGCTGCGCGACGAGCGCCCCGAACACGTCGGACACCGACTCGTTCAGCGCCCCGGACTGCCCGACGTACGTCAGCCCTGCGGTGTACTGCGTGAAGCCGTGCGTGAGCTCGTGGGCGATCACGTCCACGCTGTCGGTGAACGAGGTGAAGACCTCGCCGTCGCCATCGCCGAACACCATCTGACGCCCGTCCCAGAAGGCGTTCTGGAAGTCGCGGTCGTAGTGGACGGAGGCGACGAGCGGCAGGCCCCTGCCATCGAGCGAATCCCTCCCATAGACCTCCGCGAAGAGCTCGAACGTCGAGCCCAGGCCGTCGTAGGCCTCGTTCACGGACTCGTCGGCCACCGGGTCCTGGCCCTCACGGCGGGCCAGGGGCCCGGGGAGGTCCGTCCCGTGCTGTGCGTCGTGGATCGAGCGGTCCGGGGCAGGCGGTGTCGACGTCTCCGACGGGACGGTCGGTGCCGGGACGGTGTCGGCGCGCAGCGACTGCGTGCGGCCCCCGAGCTGCGGGGGGACGAAGCCCGTGGCGCCGGGGGAGGTGCGGCCCGGTCCGGTCGCGGAGCGCACCTCGCGGGTGGGCTCGAGCCCGATGCGGCCCTGGAGCGTGTGCTGCGCGCACCGGGCGACGTAGGGGTCCGCGTCCTCGGCGAGGCGGTGCAGCAGGTGCGGAGGGATGATCGAGCAGCGGGTGGCGGTCCGGGGTGTGGTGGCCATGATCCAGTGTGCCTCCGGGGTGTGACGAAGCACAGGCCGGATGATCCTCAGGCCCGAGGACCCCCAGGCCGGATGCAACTCTGGCCCGGGGAACTTCTCGGCTGACCAGCCTCATCTTCGGTCGGCCTCATCTTCGATTAGCGTCTGCTCCGATTAGCGCCTCATCGCCGACGAACCTCATCCCCGGCGAACCGCAGCTCCGACGAACCGTTGCCCCGCTCCAGCATGGTCCCGCGCCCCCGCGCCCCCGCGCCCCCGCGCCCCCGTGCCCCCGACGCTCGGGCGAGGAGGTGAGGTCCGGCATCCTCGGCCGCCACGGCGTCGTCCACACGGAGCGGACGAACCGCGTGCAGGTCACAGGAGATGCTTGACCAGGAGCTGGTCGTGCTCCTGCGCGTGGTGGACGGCCCCATCGGGCCCCATCCAGTCGTACTCGATGACGTCGCGGACGCCCGTGGCGCGGTATCCGAGCCGCGCGTACAGGCGCTGGGCGTCGAGGTTGTCCTCGCCCACGCCCATCGCCACGGTCGGATGGCCTCGCCGACGCGCCTCCTGCTCGGCCGCCGCAACCAGGGCGGTGCCCACGCCCGAGCCACGGTGCTCGGGCCGGACCTGCAGGTGGCAAAGCCCGGCAGCCTCCGGGAACGCCGCCCGGGCATCGTCCCCGATCACCCCGTCGCAGCGGAGCACCGCCGCACCGAGCGGTTCGTCGTCCTCCCATGCGACGAGGTACGGGGCGCGGCCGGCCCGGCTGCGTGCGAGGTGCGCCTCGTGCACGCCGCCCGGGACCGGCCACCGCGAGGTCAGCGCCGCGAGGTCGAGGTCGGTGCAGGCTCGGATCTCCATGGCACCATCGTCCTCTCCCACCGACCACGCCTCACACGGACGCCGGCGCCACCTCCGCCTCGTCGGTGCCCTCGAGGTCCTGCGGCTTGATGAGGGAGATGCCGCGGGACTCCTTGATGGTGGCGACCGTGACGATCCCGATGATGCCTACGGCCGCGAGGAAGAACCCGGGGATGAGCGTGTTGCCGGTGGCGTCGATCAGCCAGGTCAGCACGTACGGCGACGTCCCGGCGAACAGCGCCGCGGTGACGGCGTAGGCGAACGACAGGCCGGTCTGGCGGGTGCGGGTGGGGAACAGCTCGACGACGGTGACGGCGTGGGTGCCCAGGATGATCGCCAGGATCAGCGCGAGGCCCATCGTCGAGACGAACGCGGCCCAGCCGGTCCCGAGGTGCATGAGCGCGAACAGCGGCACCGACAGGACGGTCAGCGCGATCGCGGCGGTGAACAGCACCGGCTTGCGGCCCACGCGGTCCGAGGCGGCGCCCGCCAGTGGCACGACGATCAGCCCGAGCGCCGAGGCCAGCGTCGACAGCAGCGCGGCGCGCCCCGCGTCGAAGCCGAGGTTCACCTCCTGGTAGGTCAGCAGGTAGACCAGCACCACGTAGAAGGTGACGTTCATGAAGATCTCCATGCCGCAGGTCTTCAGGAACTCGCGCCAGTTGCGGCGGAACACCTCCTGGACGGGAGAGGCGGAGATCGTCTCGAGGTCCTGCAGGGCCTTGAACTCCGGGGTGTCCTCGATGCGCCGTCGGATGTAGAGGCCGATGAGCCCCAGCGGCACCGTGATGAGGAAGGCGATCCGCCAGGCCCCGCCCGTGATCTGCTCGGGGGTGAAGACGCTGGAGAGGATCAGCACGGTGAACGAGGCCATCAGGAAGCCCAGGAGGCTCCCGAACTCGAGCCAGCTCACCCCGAAGCCGCGCTTCTTCGCGGGGGAGAACTCGCCGAGGAAGGCGGCCGCGCTGCCGAACTCTCCGCCCGCGGCGAGCCCCTGCACGATCCGGGTGACGATCAGCAGCACGGGGGCCAGCACGCCGATGGTCTCGTAGCCGGGCAGCAGGCCCAGCGCGAGGGTCGACAGGGCCATGGCGAGGATGACGATCGACAGGGTGCGCTTGCGGCCCAGCCGGTCTCCGAGCCGGCCGAAGATGATCGCGCCGATCGGCCGCACGAAGAAGGAGATGGCGAAGACGCCGAACGTCGCCAGGAGGCCCGCGGTGCTGCTGGTCTCGGGGAAGAAGATCTCGGCGATCGTGCTGGCCATGTAGGCGTAGACCGCCCAGTCGAACCAATGGACGAGGACGCCGATGGAACCGGCGATGACGCTCGTGCGCATCGTGCGGGGGTCGATCGCGAGGTCCTTCTGGGCCTGCATCGAGGAGATGCTCATGGGGGTGACCCTTCGGTCGGAGGGATGGTGCCCTTGCGGGATCGGACCAGGATCCGCGCACTCGGTACTTCACTCAAATAGATCGACGGGAGGAACTGCATCGGCATTGATGATGCAGGGGTCCGGTCGGGTGCGTTACCGAAATGTGACCTGTGCACGTGGTGGACGGAGGTCGACGGCTGCCCCGCGTTGAGCCCGGCGCCCGGGTCCGCCCGCGGGGTCGCGGGGCGGGGCGGTGGTCGGTCGGAGGGCGACCTGATCGCGCCGGTCGGGGCGATGGTGGAGTGTCTGCCCGCCGCCCGGGCCTGCTCGCGGGCGCCTTCGTGCCGGTCCTCCCGACCGTTCGTGAGGTGCCTCCTGCGCAGGGCTGAAGGATGCCGGGAGGGAAGTCGACCTCGACGGCACGCCCGATCGCGGGGCGAAGCCCTTGCATCTGGCACGGACGGTGGTAACGGGGGCCCAGGTCACGAAATGGTCACGACGACGCTGGCGGTGGCGGTCGGACCGCCGCCGACGGGCTTGCGCCGATACCTGAAACCGCTAGTATCAGGAACAGTCGTCACGGGAGCCGGCCCTCGCAGACCCTCCCGTGCAGCCGTAGACCCGCTCGAAGGAGTCCCTGTGCCCGAGGCCGTCATCGTCGCCGCCACCCGTTCGCCCATCGGCCGCGCCCGGAAGGGATCGCTCGCCTCGCTGCGCCCGGACGATCTGGCCGCCCAGACCATCCGCGCCGCCCTCGACCAGGTGCCGCAGCTGGACCCCACCCGCATCGATGACCTCCAGCTCGGCTGCGCGATCCCCGAGGGCTACCAGGGCGGCAACCTCGCCCGCACCGTCGCCGTGCGCCTGGGTCTGGACGCCGTGCCCGGCGCCACCGTCACCCGGTTCTGCGCCTCGAGCATCGAGACCACCCGCTCGGCCCTGCACGCGATCCGAGCCGGCGAGGCGGACGTCATCATCTCCGCGGGCGTCGAGTCGATCAGCCACTCCTCCGGCGCCCTCATGGACGACGACGCGCGCGACCCCCTGTTCGCCCAGGCCATGGAGCGCACCGAGAAGCGGGCCCGCGGTGAGGTTCGCACCCCCTGGCACGATCCCCGCGAGGACGGCGAGCTGCCGGACCCCTACATCGTCATGGGCCAGACCGCCGAGAACGTCGCCGAGCTGCGCCACGTCTCCCGTGCCGCGCAGGACGAGTACGCCGTCCGCTCCCAGAACCGCGCCGAGGCCGCGATCGCCGAGGGCTTCTTCGCCCGCGAGATCAGCCCCGTCACCCTGCCCGACGGCACCGTCGTCTCGACCGACGACTCCCCGCGTGCCGGCGTCACCCTCGAGGCCGTGGCCGGGCTGAGCCCCGCGTTCCGGGAGCTGGGCACCGTGACCGCCGGCAACTGCTGCCCGCTGTCCGACGGTGCCGCGGCGCTGATCGTCATGTCCGACGAGCGCGCCGAGCACCTCGGCATCACGCCGCTCGCCCGCATCGTCTCCACGGGCGTGAGCGCCCTGAGCCCCGAGATCATGGGCCTGGGCCCCGTGCACGCCACCCGTCGCGCCCTGCGCCGGGCGCACCTGACGATGGACGACATCGACCTCGTCGAGCTCAACGAGGCCTTCGCCGCGCAGGTCATCCCCAGCGCCGAGGACCTCGACATCCCCGCCGACAAGCTCAACGTCCACGGCGGCGCGATCGCCCTGGGTCACCCCTGGGGTTCGACCGGAGCGCGCATGATCACCACGCTGCTCAACGGCCTGCAGGCCCGTGACGGACACCTGGGGCTGGCGACGCTGTGCGTGGGAGGCGGCCAGGGCATGGCGCTGATCGTGGAGAGGATCAAGTGATGGCGGCGGACAACGGCGGGGTGGGGTTCGAGGGGTCGGGGACGGCAGCACCCGAGAAACCCCTCGCACCGGGCCTTGCTCCCGGTGCGGCGACCCCCGCCGAGCTCCTGGACCGCACCGCGGACCACTTCGCCGTCTTCGCCGACGTCGCGGGGGAGGACCTCGACGCCTGGCAGACCGCCCGCTCCCTCGCCCCGGAGATCCTGCCGCGCCTCGTGGACTGCTGGGACCGCGCCGAGTACCCGGTCGACCTCGTGACGAGGCTCGGCGACGTGGACCTCCTGACCGACGGTCTGGAGGTGCCCGGGCACCGGCACCTCAGCCCCCTCGGCGCCGGCCTCGTGAACATGGAGATCAGCCGCCTCGACGGCTCCGTCGGCACGATGATCGGCGTCCAGGGCGGCCTCGCCCTGCGCTCCATCGTCCTGCTGGGCTCGGACGAGCAGAAGGCCCGCTGGGTCGAGCCGCTGGTCACAGGCACCGAGTTCGGCGCCTTCGCGCTCACCGAGCCCGATCACGGCTCCGACTCCGTATCGCTCGAGACCACGGCGCGCCGCGAGGGCGAGGAGTGGGTGATCACCGGGCAGAAGCGGTGGATCGGCAACGGCGTGGGCGGGCACGTCAGCGTCGTCTGGGCGCGCGTGGACGACGAGAGCGACCCTGCCCTGCACGGCCAGGTCTCCGGGTTCCTCGTCGAGCAGGACCGCGAGGGCTACGACGCCGAGGTGATCCGCGGCAAGGTCTCCCTGCGCGCGCTGCATCAGGCGCTGATCCGCTTGGAGGGCGTGCGCGTGCCGCTCGCCAGCCGTCTGCCGGGGGCCCGGTCCTTCAAGGACACCTCGACGGTGCTGTTCGCCACCCGCGCCGGCGTCGCCTGGTCGGCGCTGGGCCACGCGATCGCCTGCTACGAAGCGGCGCTGCACCACGCCCGCACCCGCATCCAGTTCGGCCGACCGCTGGCCAAGGCCCAGCACGTCCAGGTGCGTCTGGCCACGATGCTGCAGACCCTCACCGCGATGCAGCTCTACTGCCGCCGCCTGGCCGACCTCGAGGCCGCCGGGACCCTCACCCCGGAACAGGCGTCGCTGGCCAAGGTCCACAACACCCGCAACGCCCGCGTCCTGGCGGCCGACGCCCGCGACCTCCTGGGCGGCAGCGGGATCCTCCTGGAGAACCACGTGGTGCGCCACATGGCCGACCTCGAGGCCCTGCACACCTACGAGGGCACGGACACGGTGCAGTCCCTGATCGTGGGGCGCGCGGTGACGGGGGTCGGGGCGTTCGTGTGATCGTCCGTGCGCCCCGGCGGAGCTGACGGGGCTCCGGGGGTCCCGGAGGGTGGCGACAGCAACCTGTGGGACGTCGGGAGCCTGGAGGGCGGCGACGAGAACCTGCGGGACGCGGGGAGTCCGGAGGGCGGCGACAACAACCTGACTGTGAGCGCCCGAGCCCTCCGTATTCGGAGGGCTCGGGCGCGTGGAGTCAGGTTGTTGCCCCCCAGCGCCCGGAAGCCGACGCCGACCGCACTCGGACACGACCACAGGGCATCCGTCGTCGCGGGTGGACGCGGGCGACGGCCTGCGAGCGTGCCCAGCGCGCTGGACGCACGCTGACGCGGGCATGCGCCGCCAGGCGTGGACCGGCGTGGGTCGACATCGGCGAACGCGGCCGGACGCGGGTGTCACGACCGGCCCCCGAGTGTGCGTCGCGCTGGGTCACCGCGGGTGCTGAGCGACTCCTCCGCCCAGGAGTTCCGCCGTGTGGACCACGGTCGCGAACTCGCCGTGCAGGTTGGTCGCCGTGACCTCCGAGAGCAGGTCTGCGGACATCTCCGTGCCGTCGGGGGACACGCGTCCGAAGGTGTACGTCGCGTCGATCGCGAAGACCGTCTCGTACCCCAGGTTGCCCGCCATCCGCGCGGTGGTCTCGCAGCAGTGGTTGGTGGTGATCCCGCAGATCACCACTTCGGACAGGTCGTTGCCGCGGAGCCAGGTGTTCAGGTCGGGCACCCCCAGGAACGCCGAGTTCACGGACTTCGTGACCACCAGGTCCGCCGGCCCTTCGGTGATTTCCTGGAACTCATGACCCGGTGACCCCGGGGTCAGCGGGGACCCAGGGGTCGAGGAGTCGTGCCGGACCAGGACGACCGGCCACCCCTGGCGTCGCCACCGCGCCAGCAGGGCGGCGATGTTGGTCTCGCATTCGGGGTTGTTCCGACGTCCCCAAAAGTTGGCGTCATCGAATCCCTTCTGGACGTCGATGACCACGAGCGCGGGAGGGCGGAGGGCGAGGGGACGATCGGGCATGCCTCACCGTACGGTGTGGTCGTTGCTCGTTACCCGTTGCCAGTCGCAGGTCGCCGTTGGTCTCTGGTCTGTCGCCGGTCGCCGATCGCCGATCGCCGGTGATCGGGCCTCGGGGCCGCGTTCGGGGCGCCGTCTGGGGCCCCGCGGCACGGATGCCGCCAGCAGCCGGACACGTCGTGGGAGCCCCCGGTCGTGCCGCCGAGCGGCGGGGCCACCGTCGATGCGGTGCGAGGACGCCGCACGTGGCGGGTGGGTGGATGCAACAACCTGACTGTGAGCGCCCACGGCCTCGAAAATCGGAGGGCTCGGGCGTGTGGAGTCAGGTTGTTGCGTCGCAGTGCGGGTGACGGGGCGATCGTGGCCCTCGTGAGACCCGGCCCTCGTGGGACCCGACGCGACGGCGAGCCCCGCTTGGGTGTCGCCCACGGTACCGTGACGACGGCCCCGGGGCGAGGCCCGCCGCATGTACGTGGTGCCGGGTCGAGCTCCGCGGGCATGCGGGCCCCAGGAACGGGTGCCCAGGCACACCCACGGCCCTGGATCGGGTGCACGGGTACACCCGCGGCCGCTGGTCGTCGGCGGCCAGCGCCCGCGCTGCCCGCCACGGGGAACGCGCCGACCCGACCCACTACCGTCGTCCCATGACCAGCATCTGGTGGGTCCGAGACGACCTGCGACTGCACGACAACGCCGCCCTGGCCCATGCCGCCCAGGCAGGCCCCGTGATCGCCGTGCACATCGACGAGCGGGTCGAGGGCGCCCGGCCCCTCGGTGGCGCTTCCCGCTGGTGGCTGCACCACTCCCTCACCGCCCTCGCCGCGGACCTCCGTGAGCACGGCATCCCCGTGGTCCTGGCCTCGGGCGATCCGCACGAGCAGCTGCTCCGCATCGCCCAGGAGACGGGCGCCGACACGGTCGCCTGGCAGCGCCGCTACCACCTTCCCTTCCGCGAGGCCGACGCCCGTATCAAGGCAGACCTCCACGACCGCGGCGTCGACGCGCGCAGCGTCCCCGGTTTCCTCCTGCACGAGCCGTGGACCGTCCGCACCGGCGCGGACCAGCCCTACAAGGTCTACTCCCCGTTCGCCCGCGCATGCGCGGACGCCCCGCCCCCGCAGTCGCCCCAAGACGTCCCGGACCGGCTCGACGGGCCCGCACCGACCACTCGCGTCGCCGGGCACGAGGTCCGCACGTGGTTGCGCGACGGCGACTTCGCAGAGCGCCTCGATGCTCGCGGTTGGCTGCCCACCCACCTGGACTGGGCCGGCGGTCTGCGGGCGATGTGGACCCCGGGGGAGGCTGGTGCTCGCGCGCGCCTGGATGACCTCGCCGACGTGCTCGCCACCTACGATGAGGACCGCGATCGCCCCGACCGCGACGGCACCAGCCGCCTGTCCCCGCACCTGCGGTTCGGGGAGGTGTCGCCCCGCGAGGCCCGGCATGCGAGCCGTCGCTCCCGCGCGGGCAGCGCCGAGACCTTCCGTGCGGAGCTGCTGTGGCGGGAGTTCGCCTGGCACCGCCTGTTCCACCTGCCCGACCTCGCCACCGCCAACGTGCGCGCCCAGTTCGACGGCTTCGACTGGCGGGAGGACGCCGAGGAGCTGCGGGCCTGGCAGCGCGGACGCACGGGCATCGACCTGGTCGATGCCGGGATGCGGGAGCTGTGGGAGACCGGCACCATGCACAACCGGGTGCGGATGGTCGTCGCCTCGTTCCTCACCAAGAACCTGCGCCTGCACTGGCGGCGCGGCGAGGAGTGGTTCTGGGACACCCTGGTCGACGCCGACGAGGCCTCCAACCCCTTCAACTGGCAATGGGTCGCCGGCACCGGGGACGACGCCGCGCCCTACTTCCGCGTGTTCAATCCCGAGCGGCAGCAGGAGCGGTTCGACCCCCACGGCGCCTACGTGCGGCGCTGGGTGCCGGAGGCCGGGACCGACGACGCCCTCGCGCCGATCGTGGACCTCAAGGCCTCACGGCAGGAGGCGCTCGACGCGTACTCGGCGGTCAAGGGCTGAACGCGCACAGGACTGAGGCCGCACAGGGCTGAGCGTGCAACGCGATGAGGGCGCACAGGGCTGAGCCTGCAACGGGGTGAGGGCGCACAGGGCTGAGCCGGTGCCGCGTCCCTGGAGGGCGCGTTGGCACCCTGCGGTCAGTGAGCCAGTGAGCCAGTGAGTCAGTGAGTCAGTGAGTCAGTGAGTCATCGGGGCAGTGGGGCAGTCGGCAGTGGCCCGATGGTCGGGGGGTCGGGACACGCGGGAAACATCGTGGTCCGGCGAGCCCGACCTCCGCGGGCCGATGGGGCCGATGTCTGGTGGCCATCGCAGATTCGACGGAAGGGCTCCCGGAGCCGCGAGCCCTCATCGCCCCATCGACCTCACGGCGTCCGCACGGCTCCGAACGTCAGCCGACGCCGCAGCGCGAAACCGAGCTTCTCGTACGCCGCGATGGCGCCCGTGTTCGACTCCGCGGTGTGCAGGAAGGCACGGTCGCCCCGCTGCTGGATGTGGAAGGCCACGTCCAGCACCAGACGCGACGCGAGCCCTTGCCGACGCTGATCGGGATCCACGGCGACCGCGCTGATCTCGGTCCAGCCCGCGGGGTGCAGGCGCTCGCCAGCCATCGCCACGAGCTTCCCCTCGCGGCGGATCCCGATGTACCGCCCGAGCTCGCGGGTGCGCTGCTCGAAGGGCCCGGGACGGTTGCGCTCGATGAGGGCGAGCATGTCGGCGACGTCGTCGGCACCCAGCTCGACGGCCTCCGGATCGGGCCGCGTGACCAGGGCGTCAGTCTGGATCAGCTGCACGCCGGGGACGCGGAACTCCCACTCCCAGCCCTCGGGCAGCACGGGATCCGCATGGGAGACGCCGACGACCGCATCGTGGCCGAACACCTCGAGGATCGCGTCCCAGACCCCGGGATCGGCGAGATCCCGGATGCCCACGAACGGCGAGACGTCCTCGGGGTAGTGCCTGACCTCGTCGTTGCCGATCGCGAGGTGGGCGTGCGCGCCGGTGAGCGAGGACCAGGCGGGATTGTCCAGGACGGTCGTGTCCACAGGGGCCACGCGGTCGTGGGTGGGAGTGGCCATGGAGGGGCCTCCTCGGGGCGTCGTGCGGGTGGGTGGAGCCACGGTAGGCCCGCGCGGGCCCTCGCGCCCAGAGCCGATGGCCGGGTGTGACGCACGGCGTCATCTTGGCGTGGGCCACGCTGCGCTCAGAAGATCCGCTCGAGGACGACGAACTCCTCGGCCGACGTCGAGAAGCACACTTGCAGCACGTCCTGCCCCGAGCGCTCGCGAGGCGTGCACGCCAGGGCCGCGAGCTGCTCCGCGTCGATCGGCGCACCCGCGGATTCCACGATCGACTCGGAGGACGGATCCCGCAGACCGGTCGCGCGATCCCCGAAGAGCTCGGGATCCTCGAACAGGTCCGCCGAGCAGCTCGTGGCTCCGGCGACGATGCAGAGCGCGGCCAGCACGTGGGCGGCGCGGTGTGCGGTGCCGTGCGTCATCGTGCACCTCCCTGGTCGCGCGGGTGGACGATCCGCGACGGCCACCGCCTCCCCTTCGCCCGACGATAGTGAGGCCCGTCGCGACGTGGATGTCGCTCTCGCGCAGGTGCTGAGGTGGTCCGGTGTGCACGTCCCGGGACTCCTCGTCCCCAGGACCCAGCCCCCACCCACGCCCCCTCCCTACCCTGTCCCCATGACCGATCACCCCGTGCCCCCGCGCGTCGTCCCCTTCGACCGCGCCCATCTCGACGAGACGGCCGCCGTGCTCGCCCGCGCCTTCGCGCCCGATCCGATCGGCTCCGCGCTCGTGCCCTCCGATCGTCCCGTCGAGCGGCTGACCCTGCTGTTCCGCGCGAACCTCGAGCGCGTGCTCCTGAGCCCTCACGCGATCGACCTGGCCGTGGATCCCGCGACCTGGCAGGTCCTGGGCGCGACGATCTGGGTGGGGCCGGACCGGGAGGG
This sequence comes from Brachybacterium sp. AOP25-B2-12, assembly GCF_052378625.1. Taxonomy (NCBI): domain Bacteria; kingdom Bacillati; phylum Actinomycetota; class Actinomycetes; order Micrococcales; family Dermabacteraceae; genus Brachybacterium; species Brachybacterium sp. AOP25-B2-12. The sequence continues at coordinate 77,488 of NZ_JBQSXW010000006.1, forward strand.
CTCCGGCGCCGGACTCCTCGACGGCCTGATCGGCACCACGCGGGCCGCGGCCCTGGCCGTGCGGGCGACGGGCCCGCTGCTGGGCCGGCTCGTGCGCACCGAACGCGAGGGGGAGCGGGCCCGCCCCACGTCCCCGCACTGGTATCTCGAGAGCATCGGCGCGGACCCCCGTGCCGGCCGCCGCGGCGTCGGCAAGGCCCTGCTGAACCACCGCCTCGCGATCCTCGATCGCCTGCACCTCCCGGCCTACCTCGAATCCTCCAAGCCCGCGAACGATCCGTACTACGAGCGCTTCGGCTTCCGGGGCATCGGCACCCTGAGCGATCGGGACCTCCCGACGATGACGCGGATGTGGCGCGAGCCGGCCTGACTCCGCGCGGCCGGGACGCGCCCCCCGGCCCCGCCGTGAGCGCCCCGGCCCGTGCACACGTCCCGGCTCCGACGCGAGCGCCCCGGCCCACCGCCCCCTATATGATACTGGGAGTATCAGGCACACCCGTGTGCCGCCCCCTGTCGACGACGAGAGGAACGGCCATGGCCGCGATCTACACCGAGCACGTCACCCGAGTCCTCAGCGAGGACCGCGAGCACGAGGGGATCGGCACCGTCGCCGTCCTGACCATCGCGCCGCCCGAGGGCGAGACCCGCCCCGCCACGCTGGGCCCACGCTCCATCGAGAACCTCGCGACTGCGATCACCGCCGCGCTCGACCGCGGGGAGACCGGAGCGATCCAGGCGATCGTCCTGACCGGCACCGACCGCGTCTTCCTCGCGGGCGCAGACCTGTCGATGTTCGCCGACCCCACGGCCGCCGACGCCGTCGGCCCCATGACCGACCTCGCCCACCAGCTCCAGCAGCGTGTCCGCACCGCCGAGGTGCCGATCCTGGCCCACCTCAACGGCGCGGCCCTCGGCGGCGGCCTCGAGGTCGCGCTGATGGCCGACATGCGCACCGCCGCCCCCGGCGTGCGCGGCATCGCCGTGCCCGAGACCAGCCTCGGGATCCTCCCCGGCTGGGGCGGGACCACGCTCCTGACCTCGGTCGTCGGCGGCGAGGCCGCCGTGCGCCTGATCCTCGAGGATCCCGCCCGAGACCGGCAGCTCACGGCCGCCCAGGCCCTCGAGCTGGGACTCGTCGACGCGCTGGCCGATGACCTCGACGCCGCGCTCGATGGCTTCGCCACCTTCGTCCAGGCCGCCGCCGACGAGCACGAGGAGGACGGCTTCACCTGGACCGACCGCCCCTCGCCGATCCCCGAGGAGGGGTCCGCGGAGGCCGACGCCCTGCGGGACGCGCTCGACGCCGCCCACAGCCCCGCCGAGTCCCGCCGCGCCTGGGTCGCACGCCTCGCCGCGACCGGCGCCCCGGCCCCTGCGCGCGCGCTCGCCCTGCTCGACGCCCTGCCCGGCTCCACGCTCGCCGATGCCCTGGACCGCGAGAAGCAGGCGCTCACCGAGCTCGTCGTCAGCGACGCCGCGGCCGGTTCCCTCTACGCCGCCGAGCTGCTGCGCCGTGGCAAGCCCGGCCGTCGCCCCGTCGAGGGCGCCCGCGAGCTGAAGAGCGTCGGCGTCGCCGGTGCCGGCCTCATGGCCGCCCAGATCGCCGCGCAGCTCGCGCTCGGGCTGCAGGTGCCCGTGATCCTCCGTGACCTCGACGAGGAGATCGCCCAGCGGGGCCTGGCGCACGCCCGCGACGTGATCGCCCAGGCCGCCGCCCGCGGTCACCTCCGCGAGGACCAGGCCACCCAGGTCGCAGGTCTCCTCTCGGCCACGAGCGACGTCCAGGACCTCGCCGGCTGCGACCTCGTGCTCGAGGCCGTCCCCGAGGTGCTGGGCATCAAGAAGGCCGTGTTCGCCGAGCTCGAGGGCGTGCTGGCACCGGACGCCCTGCTCGTGACCAACACGTCCTCGCTGTCGGTGGGCGCGATGTCCGAGGACCTCGCCCACCCCGAGCGGGTGGTCGGGCTGCACTTCTTCAACCCCGTCGCCAAGATGCCGCTGGTCGAGGTGATCCACACCGACCGCACCGATGCCGCGGTCCTCGCCACCGGCGCCGAGGTGGTGCGCCGCTGCCGCAAGTTCGCGGTCGACAGCGCAGATGCCCCCGGGTTCATCGTCAACCGCCTGCTGTTCCGCGTGCTCTCGGAGGTGCTGCGCTCCCTCGACGCCGGCGCCCGCCCGAGCGACGTCGACGCCTCCCTCGACGAGATCGGCATGCCGATGCGGCCCCTGCAGCTCCTGGACCTGGTCGGGATCGCCGTCGCGGACCACGTGGGCAAGGTGCTGGCCGATCAGCTCGGCGAGGACCGCTTCCCCGTCTCCCCGGGGCTGTCGTCCATGGTCGAGCGCAGCGAGCGCTTCACCCAGAAGGCGAGCGGGTCCGTGCATCCCACCGTCGCCCCGGGCGTCGCCGAGGCCTTCGGGACAGGTGGCCAGGGCGACGGTGCCGCCGTCGGCCCGCAGCTCCTGCGCACGGTCCTGCTGGGCCTGGCCGAGGAATCGCGCCTCATGCTCGACGAGCACGTCATCGAGGGGCCCGAGCAGATCGACCTCGCGATGATCCTCGGTGCCGGGTTCCCCCGTCACCGGGGCGGTCTGACGCCCTACCTCGATCAGACCGGGGCCTCTCAGGAGGCGACCGGGCAGACCTTCCACGGGGAGCGTTTCGCCCACTGACCGGTGATGTCGGCATCGCGCTGGTCTCGATCCGGCCACGACGGGGCGTGCACGGCCCGGATCTGACTACGCTTCGGCCAGCGGCGCACCACGCGTCCGCGCCGGCCGTCGTGGCCGCGTCGAGACGAGGACGTCCATGCACGAGATCGACACCTCCCGGTCCCACCCGACCGAGGTCGTCAACCCCTACGGTCCGCCGGCCCCGCAGCCGCTCGCACCCGGGTGGGCCGCGGTCGGGGCCCCGCCGGTCGCCGCGCCCCCGATCGTGCCTCCGCGGGGACGGATCGGCACGGGCGGGATCGTCGCGATCGTCGCCGGGTCCCTCGTCGTCCTGCTGTTCGTGGGCGCGATGGCGCTCGGCGCCGGGTTCTTCGCCGGCTACGGCTTCGGCTCCACGTCCTTCGAGGACGACTACTACGGCGGCGACGAGCTGCCGGTCGCGCAGGGCACCGTCGTCGACGAGAACGGCGAGGAGGTGCCCGGAGTCGGCACCTACACCGCGCCCGCCCGGATGGGAGAGCACGGCCTGAGCTGGCCGCTGGCCGAGGGCGGGACGGTCACCTACGTCGTGGATGCCGTCGACTGGGACGCGGTCGCCGCGGTCGCCGCCGCCGCTCCCGACAACGCACCCCCGAGCGAGGGCTCGAAATACGTGCTGGTGACCGTGCACGGCAGCTACGTCGGACCCGGGCACGTCGATCTCGAGGAGCAGCTCTACCTCGACATCGAGACCGACGAGGACCTCTACATGGCCGACCCGACGCTCGCGATCGCCCCCGCGCCGCTGTGGCGCCAGGGCGGCATCACCGACGGGGAGACGGCCGCCGGGCAGGTGCTGGTCGAGGTCCCGGATGATCTGGACCCGGGATCGGCCGTCCTCTCGCTGTCGACCTGGGACGGGGACTACCTGTACGTCGACGCGGGGTGAGGCGCGCGGCCGTCCGCACGTCCGCGTCGCGGCGCCCGCACCCCATGATCGCGCACCCTACGATGGGGGCGGCCGCCCCTCGACGCCCACGTCGCGACACGGACGGCCCGACGACCCGCCATCGGGGGAAGGAGGGTGACGCCCTGCGCGTCCCATCGCCATGTCGCATCCTGCCCAGCCCGGCCCCTCCGGTCCTGCGCGGCCCCCGTCGGCCCAGCCCGCATCGGCCCAGCCCCCGTCGGCGCAGCTCGCCTCGGCGCCGCCTCCCGGGAGCGCTCCGCAGCGCCCGGCCGCGGCCCCCACGTGGGAACAGCCCGTGCACCATGATCCCGCGTCGGCTCCCGACGCGCGCTACGAGCACGAGGCCCCGGCCACCCCGCAGGGGCTGGCACCGACTCCTGGCCAGAGCGGTCCCGCCTGGCAGGGCGCCGCGTCCCGGAACGGCGACCCCTACGGATCGGGCTCGGCGGTCACCGCCGACCATCGTGCCGACCCTCGGGGTCGCCCGCTGAGCCGTGGGTTCCTCGCCGGACTTCTCGCCGTGTGCCTCGTGATCGTGCTGGGCGTGGGGATCGGCGGATGGGCGGGTGCCTCGCACTTCCTGCGCGAGGAGGAGGTCCCTCCGGACGGCACCCATGCCCACCCGTACCTGGTGGGCACCGAGGCCGTCACGGTCAAGACGTCCCAGGGCACTGCGAGCATCGAGCTGGGCACCCCGGACTGGGATGCCTATCCCGAGCTGCACAAGGCCAGCCGCACCACGGACGAGGCCCCGGACGGCGAGGTCTACATCCTGATCCCGGTGAAGGTCACCAACACCGGGGCGGGGCGGATCACCGGCGGATCCGTGGCGGAGATCGAGTACCAGACGGAGAGCGGCGAGGAGTTCCCCCAGAAGTGGGTGACCGTGCCACGGTCGGCCGGATACGGCGAGATGACCGAGAACATGAGCCAGGAGTTCGACATGGCGTTCCTGGTCCCGGCAGAGGGCGTCGAGTCCGGGCGGTTCCGCGTCACCGGGGCGCTCGAGGAGGAGACCTTTTGGTTCCGGGCGTCCTGAGCGGCGCATCCGAGCTGCTGCGCTGCCCCGTCTGCGGGGCGCGGGTGGAGGTGGCCGGGACGGCGCTGCGCTGCCCCTCGCGCCACACCTTCGACGTCTCGCGGCACGGGTACGTCTCGCTGCTGGGCGGCCGGCGCGCCGTCAGCGGGGACGACGACGAGATGGCCCGGGCTCGGGAGCGGTTCCTGTCCACGGGCGCGTACGCCCCTCTCCGCGACGCCGTCGTGACGGCCGCGCTGACCGCTCGAGGGCTTTTCGCGGCTGCGCCGGGCGCGGCGTGGCGCACCTCACCCACCGCCCACGCGGGAGCTCCCGCGGATCCGCCCGTGCCCGCGGGCACGCCCGATCCCGTCGTGCTCGACGTCGGCGCCGGCACCGGGTACTACCTGGCAGGGGCCCTCGACGCCGTGCCGACGGCCCGGGGCATCGCCCTGGACACCTCCGTGCGGGCCCTGCGGGTCGCCGCGCGCTCGCACCCCCGCACCCTCGCGGCCACCTGGGACGCCTTCGAGACGTTCCCCGTGCCCGCTGCGAGCGTCGACGTGGTGCTGGACGTGTTCTCCCCCCGCAACCCCGCCGAGTTCGCGCGGGTGCTGCGTCCGGACGGCCGGCTCGTCGTGGCCCGCCCCACCGTCGACCACCTCGCGGAGCTCCGCCACGCCGTGCCCGGCATGGTCGCGATCGACCCCGCGAAGGAGGAGCGCCTGGCCCGGGCGCTGGACCCCCTCTTCGTCCCGGAGCGGACCTGGACCCTCGAGCGCTCGATCGACCTCACCCCGGCGCAGGCTCGGGACCTCATCGGCATGACCCCCAGCGCGCGCCACCTCGACGTCGCCGCCCTCGCGGGCACGGGCCCGTCCCCGGAGCATGTGGTCGTGACGATCTCCGTGCTCGTGACGGCGTACGCGCCGCGGCCGTGAGGATCGACGGGTGTCGGCGCCTGCGTACCCTGGGGCCGTGACCCCTCCCGCGCGCCGCCCGACCTCGTCCGACGTCGCGGCCCGGGCCGGCGTCTCCCGCGCCACCGTCTCGATGGTGCTCAACGGCCGGGTCGAGGGGACGGTCGCCCCCGCGACCCGGGAGCGCGTGCTGCGGGCCGCCGCCGAGCTCGACTACACCCGCAGCTCGATCGCCCTGTCGCTGCGGGATCGGCGCACCCGCACCATCGGCCTCATCACCGACGAGATTTCGACATCGCCGTGGGCCGGTCGGATGATCCGCGCGGCCGCCCAGGAGGCCGCCGCGCAGGACTACCTGGTGCTCACGGTGGACCTCTCCCTGCGCGATGCCGACGTGGCCGCGGCCATGCGCGGTCTCGCCGCGCGCCAGGTCGAGGGGTTCGTCTACGCCGAGATGGGTCATGCCCGCAAGGACCTGCCTCCGGTGCCGCAGGGCCTGCCGCTGGTCATGCTCAACGGCGAGCAGCTCCACGACGGCGATGGCGTCGCCGAGGTCGCGCTCGCGGTCGTGCCCGATGACCGCGGGGGAGCCGTTCGCGCGACGCGACGTCTGCTGGACGTGGGGCACCGACGGATCGTGATGCTCTCGAGCGGGGACGCGGCCGTCGCGACGGTCGAGCGCGAGGCGGGCTACCGCGCCGCGATGGAGGAGGCGGGGCTGAGCCCCGAGGTGGTCCGGGCCGGATGGCAGATGTCCGACGGCCTGCGCGAGACCCGGCGCCTGCTCGCGCGTGCCGAACCGCCCACGGCGGTGCTGTGCATCCGTGACCGTGTGGCCGCGGGCGCGATCCATGCCGCCGCCCTCGCGGGGGTCGACGTGCCACGGGAGCTGTCGGTGATCGGGTACGACGACGAGGACTTCTTCGCCGAGGAGCTCACGCCGCCGCTGACCACGATCGCCCTCCCGCACGAGGAGATGGGTGCGCTCGCGATGCGGGCGCTGCTGACCCTGCTCGAGGACGGGAACGCGGGTGAGGACGGCGGAGCGGGCCCGACCGTCCCTCGGGTCGAGGTCGTGCCCTGCCCGCTCGTCGAGCGCGGGACGGTCGCGGCGGCGCCGGAACCGGCCTGAGCGCTGTCCACGGGGTGACCTGAACGGACCTGCAGTCTGCGGCGCCGCTCGTTCAGACCAGGTGGCCACGGCCGGAACCGCCCGCGCAGACCGGGTGCACGCGGCCGGAGCCGCCTGCTCGGACCTGGTCCCGCCGCGTGTGGCAGCCCGCGCGGACCACGCTCACGCCGGCATTCGCGGTCATCGTCCCGACCATCGCTTGACACGTGTAGAACTGGGTCCGCATACTTCTCGAGGCGGACTTGGACACGTGTCCAAGTCGCTGCCGTCGCCCCGCGACGGACGGCGCAGCCGCGCCGTGGACGACTCGACGATGAGGACCCCATGCCACCCGACTCCGCTCTGACCCGCCGCCTCCTGCTCGGCGGCGCGGGCGTCCTGGGCGCCGGCGCCCTGGCCGCCTCCTGGCCCCGCCTCACCGCGGCCGACATCCCCGGTCGCCGCGACGACGCCCTGACCGTGCTCATCCTGGGCAACTCCACCGATGCCGCGGGCCGCCAGGAGATCGCCGCCCGCTTCATGGAGGAGCACCCCGACATCCCCGTGCGGATCCTGGCCGTCCAGGCCACCGACTGGGGCGACTTCTTCGCCAAGGTGCTGACGATGGTCGCCGCGGGCACCGCCCCGGACGTCGTCTACACCGCCACCGAGGGTGCGCAGCTGTTCGCCGAGCGCCTGGCCCTCCCGCTCGACACCTTCGTCCAGCGGGACGCCGACGTCATGCAGGACTACTTCTCCGACGTCTACCCGAGCCTCATCGAGGCCTTCATGTACAAGGGCAGCCTGTACCAGCTGCCCCTGGACTTCAACGCCGCCAACATGTACCTGAACCTCGACGTGCTGGCCCGCAACGGCCTCGAGATGCCGCCGGACGACTGGACCCGCGACGATTTCACCGACCTCCTGCGCGGCATGCAGGGCGACGCCACGCCGTACTTCTGGACCAACCGTCTGTTCGGCGGCGTCGTCCCGTGGCTGTACGTCAACGAGACCTCGTTCCTGAAGGAGGAGAAGGCGCCTGGCGGACGACAGATCTGGGACACCTTCTACCCCGAGGAGACCGAGCGCTCCGGCGGCTACCTGTGGACCTCCTCGAACGCGACGGGCGAACCCGTGCACGAGAGCGTGGACTACCTGCGTTCCCTCATCGCCGAGGGGCTGGCCGTGCGGCCCGAGGAGGGCGGCGGCAACACGCTCGTGGGCCTGTTCGCCTCCGGGCGCATCGGCTCGACGCCCGCCGGCGGCTACTGGGTCCAGGGCCTGGCCGAGGGTGGCATGAAGCCCGCGCAGTTCGACGTGCAGTTCTTCCCCCGCTGGCGCTCCCAGCGCCACCAGTTCGGCGGCGCCGGCTACGCCATCATGAAGTCCACGACGAAGGCCGACCAAGCCTGGGAGTGGATCAAGTACACCGCCTCCAAGGAGGCGATGGAGCTCGCCTTCCCCACGCCCGCCACCACCCCCACGCGGCGCTCGATGGTCAACGACCGCTTCTACACCGGCAAGGGCCCCGAGCACTGGGAGCGCTTCTACGAGACGCTCGACCGCTTCCCGACCTCGGGGCCGATCCCCGCGCCCCCGCAGCAGGCCGCCGTGGAGACCGCCCTCATCAAGAACATCTCGACCGCCGTCAGCGGCGGACCCGACCAGGTGACCGCCTCGCTGCGCACCCTGGACGCGGATCTGCGCTCCGTCCTCGAGGAGGACCCCTCATGACCCGCGCCCGCCAGTCCGGCCTGCTGACCTGGATCTTCCTCGCCCCGACGATGCTCGGCGTCGGGATCTTCGTGGTCCTGCCGATCATCGCCTCGCTGGTCCTCGCGTTCGTCCGCTGGGACATCATCACCTCGCCGCAGTTCTCGGGGCTCGACAACTTCGTCGACATCGCCACCGACCGCACCGTGCGCGTCGCCTTCGCCAACACGGGCGTGTTCGTCGTGTTCGCCGTCGCCGCGCAGCTGGGCGTCGCGATGCTGCTGGCGGTGCTGGTCCAGACCCGCATGCCCGCCTGGCTGCGGGTGTTCTTCCGCTCGACGTTCTTCTTCCCGCTGATCCTCTCGGCGGCCAGCGTCTCGATCCTCATGAAGTACCTGTTCAACGAGCGGTTCGGCGTCATCAACTGGCTCCTGTCGCTCGTCAACATCCCCGCCGTGCCCTGGCTGACCTCCACCACGTGGGCGATGGTCGTCGTCATCGCGGTGTACGTCTGGCAGAACTTCGGGTTCTCATTCCTGCTGTTCCTCGGCGGCCTCGCGGCGATCCCCCGGGACGTCTACGAGGCGGGCTCGATCGACGGCGCCACCGGCTGGAAGCAGTTCCGCCACATCACGCTGCCGCTGGTCAGCCCCACGATCCTCGTGGCCTCCGTGATGGCCGTGATCTCCGCGCTGCAGGTGTTCGACCAACCGTACGTGCTGACCCGCGGCGGCCCCGGCGACTCGACCCGCACCGCCGTCATGGTCATCTTCGAGAGCGCGTTCCGCGAGCTCGAGTTCGGCCGCGCGAGCGCCATCGGCCTGGTGCTGATGGTCCTCATCATGCTCGTCACCGCGCTGCAGTTCCGCCTGTCGCGCCGGTTCGTCTTCTACCAGTGAGCTCCCGGCACCGCCGCCGCCAGCCCTCCCCGCACGAGTCCCAGGAGCCCCGATGAAGCGCCGCCTGCCCTCCGTCGCGAAGTACACCGTCCTCGCGGTCTGCGCGATCCTCACCCTCGGCCCGGTGTGGTGGACGTTCACCACGTCCCTGCGCCCCGCCTCCGAGTCCTTCAGCCTCCCGCCCAGCTTCTTCCCGCTGAGCCCCGACTTCTCCAGCTACGCCGCCGTGTTCGAGCAGATCAAGGTGCCGCTGCTGGTGCTCAACAGCGCGCTGGTCACCGGGATCGTCGCCGTGGGCCAGATGGTCACGGCCGCCATGGCCGGGTACGTCTTCGCCCGCATGTCCTTCCGCGGCAAGAACGCCCCGTTCGCGATCGTGCTGGCCACCATGATTGTGCCCGTCCAGGTCACGATCGTCCCGGTGTTCATGATCATCCGCGGCATGGGGCTGTCCGACACCCTGCTCGCGCTGATCCTGCCGGCGATCCCGACCGCCTTCGGCACCTTCCTCATGCGCCAGTACTTCCTCGGGCTGCCGCTCGAGCTGGGGGAGGCGGCATCGATCGACGGCGCGAGCCCGTGGCGCACGTTCTTCTCGATCTATGCGCCGCTGGCCTTCCCCGGCATGGCGATCGTGGGGGTGCTCGCCTTCAACTTCCACTGGAACGAGTTCTTCCGGCCCCTGATCTTCATGATCTCCGAGCAGAACTACACGTTGCCGCTGGGGCTGGTGACGCTCCAGGGCAACCTCGGCACCGGTTCGATCTCCATCGTGCTGGCCGGCGTGATCCTCTCGATGCTCCCCGCGGTGGTCGTGTTCCTCTTCGGCCAGCGGTCGCTGCGCGAGGGTCTGACGGCGGGGTCCTCGAAGTGAGGTGGGTGGGTGCGGGGCGTTCGACGGCACGCGGCGTGCGGACGCCGGCGCGGCGCCGGGGTATCGCCCCGGCACCGGAACACGGCCGCCTCGCGTCGCTCCCGCCTCTCCGGAGGCGCTGCCCCGTCTGACCGCCCACCCCCACCTCGCCCGGTCCTCCCGGACCGCCGCACCGCACCTCGACAACCTCAGGAGTGTCCGTGACCGACCCGTACTTCCCCGCCCTGCACCGCACGCACCCCCGGGGATGGATCAACGACCCCAACGGCGTCTGCCGCGTGGACGGCCGCTGGCACGTGTTCTTCCAGTACAACCCGCACTCGGCGCGCCACGACCGCATCCACTGGGGGCACGTGTCCTCGGACGACCTGGTCACCTGGCGCGAGGAGCCGCTGGGGCCCGTGCCGCGTCCGGGGGAGGCCGACGCCGACGGCTGCTGGAGCGGCGTCGCGACCGTGGAGGACGGCGTGCCGTACGCCGTCTACTCGGGCGTCAGCGGCGCGGATCACCACGTGTCGCGGGTCGTCGTCCAGCGCGGCAGAGCGGACCTGACGTCCTTCGAAGCGCTCCCCGGCGTCGCCGCGGACCTTCCCGACGAGCCCGGGCTCGTGGGCGTCCGCGACCCCTTCCTGTTCGAGGTCGACGGCCTGCGCCTCGCCGTCCAGGGCGCCGAGCTCCACCGGACCGAGGCCGACGGCACGGTGCGCCCGATTCCCGCGATCCTCGCGTGGGACCGCAGCGACCTCGCGCATTGGCGCTACCTCGGGTCGATCCTGACCGGGGAGGACGCTGTCGCCGCGCGCTTGGCGCCCGCGGACCTGTGGGAGTGCCCGCAGCTCGTGCGGCTGGGTGATCGCTGGGTGCTGTCGGTGAGCCTCTGGACGGAGCCGGAGCGTGCCGGCGGGTCCTCCCTCGGCGGTGTCGCCTACCTCGTCGGTGACCTGCACGTGGAGCGCTCCACCGACGGGATGCCGCAGGTGCGGTACGCCCCGACGGCCGGCGGGATCGTCGACGAGGGGCCGGACTTCTACGCCCCGCAGGCCGTGGTCGATGCGGATGGCGACCGCGTGCTGCTGTGGGGCTGGTCCTGGGAGGGGGCCGCCCGCACCCAGGAGCAGACCGACGCACAGGGCTGGGCGGGGACGCTGACCTTCCCCCGGGAGCTGGCACTGGAGAGGGATCTGCTGGTCAGTCGCGTCCCGGCCGAGCTCGCCGCCCTCCGCGGCGCGGACCTGCCCACCGACGGGACGACGATCGAGCTCGGAACCCCGGCCGCGGCCCAGGTCGACACGGGCGACGGCGTGCGCGTCGAGCTGGTGGGCGTCGACGGCACGGTGCGCGACACGGTGGTCGCGGTGGACGGCGGGGCGGTGACCGTGCTCGTCGACGCGAGCCTCGTGGAGGTGCTGCCTGCGCACGGCACGCCGAGGACGGTGCGGGTCTACCCCGCGGCCGGCGAGTCCCTGCGCCTGACGGGGGCCGACCTGCGGGCGACGACCCTGCGGGTGCCGGGGGCCTGACCGGTACGGGTGTGCGCGGACGGCCTGCGCACCGGGCGTGCCACGTGTGGCGGCACGGTTCGTGGATCGGGCTCGTGGATCGAGCTCGTGGGTGGGTTTCCCGGCGGATGCGTGCACGAACCTGACTGTGGAGGCCCATGCCCTCCGAATTCGGGGGCCTCGGGCGCTGGGAGTCAGGTCCGTGCACGCGACGACGGCAGCCTGCCGCGTCGGAGGCGCGTCGGACGACACGGCGACCCGGGACCGCGTGCGCCCAGGTCGGCACGCACGCGCCGAGCGCCCTCGCGCGACCGGAGCCGACCAACCCAGCGGGCGCAGGCACTGCCCCCAGGCCCTGCCCCCCCCCCGCACGCGGGCACCCCTTCAGTCCCGCAGCGCCTGCATCGCGCGCACGGTGGTCAGCAGGCTCGCGGCCAGGCGTTCGCCCTCGTCCGGGAGGGCCTGCTCGATCGCGACGGACAGCGCCGCGATGACCAGGGCCACCGCGAGGCGGGCCGTGGCGTCGTCGGCCCGGGACGCGACGGTCGCCAGGATGGAGGAGCGCAGCTCGGCCATCCAGGCATGGATCGCGGGGGCCAGCTCCGGGCGGTGGCTCATCAGGTCCTTGGAGCGCAGCCGGTCGTGCGGCAGCGTCAGGGCGATGAGCAGGCAGGTGCCGGCCAGGAGCCCCTCGGCGTCGCAGCGCTCCGCGAAGCGCTGCTGCACCTCGGGACCGACCCGGGGGGAGGCGTAGTCGATGACGGCCGAGGCCTTGGTGGGGAAGTAGTTGAAGAACGTCCTCGGCGACAGTCCGGCTCGGGCGCAGATCTCGTCGATGTTGACGTCGGCGAGGCCCCGTTCGAGCACCAGGTCCCGGGCCGCCTCGTGCAGCGCCTGGTGGTTGCGGAGCTTCTTGCGCTCGCGCAGGGAGGAGGGCTCCTCCGCCGCGCCGCCGCGGCCGGGGCCGGTGGCCCCGGCCGGGTGTGCGGAACCCGCGTGGGTCATGGGCGCATCACGCCCGGTGGGTTCCGTGCGGGCGGTCGTCGGCGCCGGGGTCACGCGGGTCCGCGTGCTCGCCGGTCACGGCGGTCGGGGAGTCGCTGCCCGGCGCGGGGGCCGAGCTCCCGGTGGCCGGCGCGTCCAGGTCACCCGGCACCCGTCCCGTGGTCTCGGCACCGGTCGAGACTTCGGCGTCCACGGCATCGATCAGCGCCTCGTGCGTGCCGACGGGGCGGGAGTCCGCGTCGGCGGGGGCGTGCACGCCCTCCTCGGGATCCGGGCTGCCGCGGTGCGTCCCGTCGTGCGGCGCGGCCGGGGCCGACCCGGTGACGGAGGCGCCGTCGGCCGCGGTGGTCCCGGCGGGTCGGTCCGCCGACTTGTCCTCGGCACCGCGCGATGCGTCGCGACCCGCCGTGTCCCGCAGCGACCCGCCGGCGCCGGCCCGACCCGACCCGTCGTCCCCGGCCGCCCTCGCACCCGGGTCCTGGACCTGGATCTCGCCCGTGCTGGGCACGACCGGAGATCCGGTGGTCACCGCGGCCTGCGCGGCGGCGGCGTGGAGGTCGTCGGCGCCGTCGTCGCCCACGGCCGCGTTGTCGGCCGCCTCCTGCAGCGCCGAACGGTCACGCAGCGGCGGCACCTTGAAGAACCACGAGAGGACGAATGCTGCGAGGATCACGGCCAGACCCACCCAGTAGATCGTCACGGCCGAGGCGTTGAAGCCTGTCATGAAGGGGCGGGTCAGGCGCGCGTCGGCACCGTTGAGGAACGACGTGTCGCTGGACTGGTCGCTCGAGGAGCTGCCCGAGGAGTCGCGGTCCGCGATCTGGTCGGCCAGCTTCGGGGCCACCTGGTCCACCCAGTAGGTGCGCTGGCCCTCGTTCGACCAGTCCACGACGAGCTTGCCGTCCTGGACAGTCGTGTGGGTCTTGTCCGCGGCGGCGGTCAGCGCCTGCTCGTGCGCCTGCGGCGTGGCCTGGGCGACCTGCTGGTCGATCACGGCCTGCTGCTGGGCGGCGGGGACGCGGCCCGCGGCGACCTCCTGCTGGACGGCCTGGGTGACCTGATCGGTCACGGCCGTGTCGGCGGCGCCGAGCGCCTGGGTCGTGCCCTGGTCCAGCTGCTTCTGGATGTTCGCGGTCAGCGGCGTGGTGATCGGCGTCCAGATCTCCTCCATGACGCCCTTGTTGGCCGATGCCGTCGCGACCGATGGGGTCAGGGCGGCATCGAGCGCGGAGGTGAGGTCGTCCCGGTCGCCCATGGCCGACTGGATGTTGGTGGGCATGACGGTGAACAGCACCGACAGCAGCACCGCTGTGCCCATCGTGCCGCCGATCTGCCGGAAGAACGTCGAGGCGCTCGTGGCCACGCCCATGTCGCGGCCGGCCACCGAGTTCTGGGTCGCGAGGGTGAGGGACTGCATGAGCTGGCCCAGGCCGCCGCCGATCAGGAACATGCCGATCATGAGGAACCACAGCGGCTTGTCGACCGTGATGAAGGTGAGCACCACGTACCCGGCAGCGGTCACGAACGTGCCGGTCACAGGGAAGATCCGGTACTTGCCGGTGCGGGCGACGATCTGGCCGGAGACGATGGAGGAGATCATCAGTCCCAGCACCATCGGCAGCGTCGCGAAGCCCGATTCGGTGGGAGTCAGGCCCTTGACGATCTGCAGGTACAGCGGGATGGTCAGCATCGCGCCGAACATCGCGAAGCCCACCAGGAAGCCCAGGATCGTGGCCATCGAGAAGGTGTGCGAGCCGAACAGCTTCAGCGGGATGATCGCGTCGTCGCCCATGTGGCGCTCGACGATGAGGAAGGCCGCGAGGCCGATGGCGGACAGGGCGTAGCAGATGAACGCGGCCGCCGAGGTCCAACCCCATTCGCGGCCCTGCTCGGCCACCAGCAGCAGCGGGACGAGCGCCACGATCACCGATGTCGCCCCCCACCAGTCGATGCGCGGGCGCTCGGCACGGTGGAAGCGGGGGAGGTGCAGGAAGATCAGCACCATCGCCAGCGCCACGATCCCGACGGGCACGTTGACGAGGAACACCCAGCGCCAGCCGGCGATCCACAGGATCTGGTCCGCGCCGGAGAAGACGCCGCCGATGAGTGGGCCCACGACCGAGGAGATGCCGAAGACGGCCAGGAAGTAGCCCTGGTACTTGGCGCGCTCGCGGGGGGCGAGCATGTCGCCCATGATCGCCAGCGGCAGCGACATCAGCGCGCCGGCGCCGATGCCCTGGAAGCCGCGGAAGGCGGCGAGCATGATCATCGACGTCGAGAAGCTCGACAGCAGCGAGCCCAGGATGAACACGCCGATGCCGAAGATGTAGAGGGGGCGACGGCCGAAGAGGTCCGAGAGCTTGCCGTAGATCGGCGTCGCGATGGTCGAGGTGATGAGGTACGCGGTGGTGACCCAGGCCTGCTGGTCGAGGCCGTGGAGGTCGTCGCCGATCGTGCGGATCGCGGTGCCGACGATGGTCTGGTCGAGCGCCGACAGGAACATGCCTGCCATGAGGGCGAGGATGACGAGGGTGATCTGGCGCTGGGTCATCACGGCGCCGCCGGGGCGGGTACCGGTCACGGCAGCGGGGGCAGTGGTCGCGGTCATGCTGGTCTTCGATTCTGCTGGGCGGCCGGGGCCGACAGGAGCCGGTGCGAGGGGCCTCGCACGAGAAGGGATGCTAGGCCGGATTCCCTGAAAAGTGCAGGGGGTGAAACGTTGCATCGACTGCATTGTGATCGACGACTCCTGGTCGTGGACGACCGCGACCTTCGGCGGTGATCCCGGAGACAGGGGCACGGAGACCCCGACGATCGTCGACGGGCGGGCGCCGGAGGTCTGCGGGACGGCCACAGCGGTTGTCGGGCTCGCGGCTCCCGGGTCTGCTGGATCCCATGAACACGCCGACGGGACCCGGAGCCAGCACACCCGAGCACGCCCAAGGCGCCTGGACGGCGCCGTCGGCCCCGCAGTTCGGCGGGACGGGCCACGATCCCGTGCCGCGAACCGGCGATGGCGGAGAGCCCCGCCCGGACGGGACGGGTGGCGCGACCTCGCCGCCGGCGGCCGAGCACGGCGGGCCCCGCACGGACGGTTCCGCTCCCGGGACGGGCGTCCCGACAGCGCCGCCGGCGATCGACACCCCAGCGCCCCGCAGGATCCCCGCGCCGATCCTCTGGTACGAGAAGGTGCCGTGGCGTCGGGTGGGGCTGTTCACCCTCATCTCCTATGCGATCTTCGCCGTGATCGCGGCGCCGTTCTGGTTCCTCGCCGAAGGGATCGCGCACCCCCTGTTCGTGCTGGTGATCGGCATGGGGATGTGGGCCCCGGCGATCGCCTCGATCATCATGTCCAAGGCCGTCGAGAAGACGTCCTGGCGCACTCGGGTGGGTCTGCGTTTCCGTGGCCGATGGCTGCGCATCCTCGCGTGGAGCGGCGTCGGGATCGTGGCGGTGCTCGCCGTCCAGCTGCTCTCCGCGATCGCGATGGTGCTGCGCGGGGTCCCGGGCGACCTCACCGGGCGGACATGGCTCGAGATCGGCACGCTGCAGTTCGCCGAGACCGCCGGGACCGAGGTGTCCCCAGTCGTCTTCGTCGCGGTGATCCTGTTCGTGACGGTGGCGGGGATCGTCGTGACCACGGCGTTCACCCTCGGTGAGGAGATCGGCTGGCGCGGCTGGCTGTGGACGGCCCTGAAGCCTCTCGGACCGGTGCGGGCCGCGATCGTCGGTGGCGCGATCTGGAGCCTGTGGCACCTGCCCGTCATGATCATCGGCTACAACTACGCCGGCATCGACCGGTGGATCGCGATCCCCTTCTTCATCCTCCCGTGCATCGGGATGTCGCTCCTGTTCGGGGCGATCACGGACCGCGCCGCGGGCAGCCCCATCCCGGCCGCGATCGCCCACTCGGTGTTCAACGTCGCCGGGACCACGGTGCTGGGCCTGGTCGCCACCGAGGCGACGGTGGGCGAGATGAGCCTGCTGATCGACACGCACGCGGGGATCATCGCGGTGGTCCTGCTGCTCGGGATCGGTGCGCTGCTGACGCCGTGGCGGTCGCGACCGTCGCTGCCGGTGGTGACGCTGGGCAGGGTGGTGTCGCCGGGTGGGACGGATGCGGCGACGGTCGGGCCGCATGGGCCGCATGCGCCGGATGGGTCGGATGCGGCGACGGTGCTGAACGGGCCGGGCACGGCGGGGGCAGGTGAGTAGGCCGGCGGTACAGCGGCGCGAGGGCGCACCGGGGGAGGCGGTCGGGCCGGTGGCGCCGGTCGGGCCGATCACGCCGGGGCGAAAGCCCGTGCCGGGGGCCGGACGCCGGGTGCGCGAGGCGTCGTGGACGCCCCCTCGCCGGGAGCACCTGCACGAACCTGACTGCGAGCGCCCATGCCCTCAGATTTCGGAGGGCATGGGCGCACACAGTCAGGTCGTTGTCGCGCTGTCGCCGCGACCAGAGGGCAGATCGCCCCAGGGGGCGAACGGTGACGACCGCGACGACTCGGTGGGCCCCGGTGACCGGGCTCCACAGTCGTCGACGCGTCATCGGGTGCGTTCAGCCCCGCGGAGGCGCCGGGGGCACAGGTGCCCCGGTCGGAGGCGCGACCTTCCGGCGGGAGGCGACAGCTCCGGCGGCGCGGGATCTCGATGCCGCGCCGTCGCCCGACGCATCGGGCTTCCCGACTGCGCGACGCGCGGGGGCAGGATCCCAGCCGCCGTCCACGACGCGACGCTGGACCAGGATCGCGGCGGCGAGGATGACGAGACCGATCAGAGCGAGCAGGCTCGATCCGAGCAGGACACCCGGGCGTGCTCCGTATCCGATGAGGATGCCGAACCAGCCGAAATCGGTGTCCCCGAAGGTGGTGTTCGCCGAACCGAAGCTGCCCAGCACCTTGAGCAGCACGGCGGGGAGGAAGGTCACGAGCAGGCCGTTGACGAGACCGCCGGCGACGGCTCCCCGCCGCCCGCCGGTGGCATTGCCGTAGACCCCCGCGGCACCGCCGGTGAAGAAGTGGGGCACGAGGCCAGGGAGGATGAGCGCGAGACCGAAGGCGGGACCGAAGACCGTGCCGAGCAGGAGCAGGCCGATGAGTCCGCCGGCGAAGCTCGAGAGGAATCCGATGAGCACGGCGTTCTGGGCGAAGGGGAAGACGATCGGTGCGTCCAGTGCGGGGACGGCTCCCGGGACGACCTTGTCGGCGATGCCCTGGAAGGCGGGGACGAGCTCTCCGAGGATGGTGCGGACGCCGAACAGGATGACCGCCACGGCGATCCCGAACTGGAGACCTTGCGTGACCGAGAGCATGAGGTAGTTGCCCACGTCCGTGGCCCCGCCTTCGAAGGCGGTGAAGGCGGTGTCGGCACCCGCCCTGACCAGGTACACGACGGCGACGACGACGTACATGAGGACCATCGAGAGCGCGGTCGCGACCATCGAGTCCCGCAGGAAGCGGAGTCCTTCGGGCACCTTGATGTCCTCGGTCGACCGGCTGCGCCCCTTGGGGTCCACCAGCCGACCGATGGTGCCCGCCGCGATGTATCCGGCGGTGCCGAAATGGCCGATGGCGATGGAGTCGTCCCCCGACACCTTTCGGGTCCACGGCTGCGCGAGAGCGGGGAGGGACACCATGAGGATGCCGAGCAGCACGGCGCCCAGGATCACGACGACGGGAGTGGGCATGCCGGCGGACGCCATGACGATGGTGATCATCGTGGCCATGAACAGCAGGTGGTGCCCGGTGAGGAAGACGTACCGCAGAGGCGTGAAGCGCGCCAGAAGGATGGCGACCACGAATCCGAGGATCATGAGCCAGGACACCTGTGCTCCGTATTGCTCCTGGGCGATCCCCGCGATGGCCTCGTTGGTGGGCACGACGCCCTGTGCGCCGAGGGCGCCCTGGATCATCGTGCCCAAGGGGGTCAGCGAGGCCGCCACGAGGGTGGCGCCGGCGCCGATCAGGAGGAAGCCGAGGACGGCCTTGATGGCACCCCCGGCGACCTGGCCGACACTCTTGCGGAGTGCGATCAGGCCGATGGCGGTGATGATGCCGATGAGGTAGGCGGGGACGCTCAGGATCTCGTTGACGAGGAACTGGGCGACAGCGACGAGCGCGGACATGGCGGGTGCTCCGAACGGGTGTGGGTCGGTGGATGCAGGTCAGACGGCGTAGATGCGGCGCAGGGCGGCGTCGACCTCGGCCTGGGAGGTGAAGTTGTCGACGACCTCCACGGGGACGCCGACGTCCCCGAGGGTCTGCGCGATCGCGCCCGAGGTGAGGAGGGCGTCGGCCTCGCCGGCACGCCCCTTGGCGGAGATCGTGTCGGTGGCCTCGATGGTCAGGTAAGGCGACCAGCCCCAGCGGTCGAGGACCTGCTCCGCGGTGTTCTTGAGGAAGAGGCTCGTCCCGAGCCCGTTGCCGCAGACCGTGAGCACGAGGTTCTTGGACGGAACGGCATCGTCGAGCTCGGCGGCATCGGGTTCTGCGGGACCGGTGTGCGTGAGTGTCGCGACGGGAGCCGGGCGTGGCGGCTCCGGCTGCGCGGACCCGGCGAGCGTCGTGAGGACCTCCTCGGGACTCGAGGCCGTGTCGAGCGCCGCACGCGAGGCCGGGTCGGCGAGCACGGTCGCGAGCTGGGCAAGGGCCTGCTGGTGTGCGGAGGCGTCGACGGCCGCGAGCCCCATCACGATCGTGACGGGGTCGTTGGACGCGTGACCGAACTCCACGGGCCGGGACAGACGGACGAAGGAGAGCGCGGTGCGGTGCACGGAATCGTCAGGGCGGGCATGGGCCAGCGCGAAGCCCGGGGTGATGACGATGTAGGGACCGTGCTGCTCGACCGCTCTGAGCATCGATTCCGTGTAGGCCTCGGAGGCGGCGCCGACCGCGGTGAGGAGATCGCCGGCGGCGCGGATCGCAGCGGTGCGATCTTCCGCACCGACCTCGAGACGGATGGCGGCGGGGTCGATGAGGTCGACGAGCTGGGACATGGATCCTCCTCGGTGAGAGAGTCAGAACGGTGCGGCGGAGACGTCATCGGGCACGACGCGAGGTGCGTGGATCCGTCGCCGCCGGACGAGCCTACGCGTCCGGGACCGAGCCCGTACGGGACCAGTGGTCCCGTTGCGACGCGGCATGCTCTCGGGGATGACAGCGCTTGCATTCCCCGCTCGTGGCCCGTAGTGTCACCGCTTGCATCCGAAATGTAAGCGGTTGCGAGACGGGCTGCGCACAGGAGTGCATCACTTTCCAATGTCGGGAGGTGGGCAGGCGCAACCGGTTCCGAGCAACGCACCGAGTCGATGAGGACACGAGATGGCATCCGCGCGAGAACCAGTCGTCCACGCGACGATCTACGCGGTCGCCGAGCGTGCAGGCGTCTCGACGGCGACCGTCTCCCGTGCCTTGGCGGGCAGCACCAAGGTCGCCCCCGGGACCCGTGATGCGGTGATCGCCGCGGCGCGAGAACTGGACTATCTCCCCACGGCCGCGGCGAGCGCGCTCGCCGGACGACGCACCCGCGCCCTCGGACTCGTCCTTCCGCACGTCGACGGTGCCTACTACGCAGAACTGCTCGTCGGATTCGAGATCGAGGCGAGCCACCGGGGGCTCTCGGTCGTCATCACGCTCGCCAACCCCCGGGAGGACGCCGAGGGCACCGTCCGCGGGCTCGCCAGCAAGGTCGACGGCATCGCCTTCATGGCGCGCAGCGCCGCCACGGACGACCTCATCGCCCGCACCGCGCCACGCCTTCCCGTGGTCACCATCGCACGTCCACGGATCCCCGGGCGAGACGCGCTCTTCTCCGAGAACCGGAGGACCGCCCGCGAGCTGACGGAGAGGCTTCTCGGCGCAGGTCGGGTCCGCCCCGCCTTCATCGGCCGTCCCGAGAGGGGTTCTGATCTCGGGATGCGCCACCTCGGAGTGCTCGACGCGATGTCCGCCGCAGGGCTGCCGGCCCCAGGACTCCTCGCGTGCGATCCCGTCGAGGACCAGGGCGTCGCCGCCGCAGAGCACCTCCTGTCCGAAGGCATGCCGTACGACGCGCTCATCTGCGGAAACGACGAGCTCGCGCTCGCGGTGATGCGACATCTGCAGGACCGCGGCGTGCAGGTCCCGGACGACATCGCGATCACCGGCTGGGACGACACGACCACCGCCGCATATGTGCGTCCCGGGCTGACCTCCGTCGTCCAGCCCGTGCGTGCGCTCGGCGCGCTCGCCGCACAGCGCCTCACAGGTCTCGTCGATGGGACAGCCCCCGACGACGTCCCGACCGTCCTGGCGTCGCGCATCGTGCACCGCGGCTCGTGCGGATGCGCGGGCGACTGAGTCGCACGGAGACACTCCGGCATCACCCTGGAAGAGAGCGAAGGAGCCCTCATGAACACCATCTCCCGCCGCCTGTTCACCCTTTGCGGCCTTACGGCCGCGACCGGCGTGGTCGCATCGTGCGGCCGCAGCACCGAGGACACGGCCGATGCCACGGCACAGCCCATCGCCGAGGGAAAGGCCGAGGGCGAGCTCACCGTCTGGGCCATGGGCACCGAGGGCGAGAAGCTGCCCGGGCTGCTCGAAGCCTTCGAGAGCGCGAACCCGGACTGCACCGTGACGGTGACGCCCGTCCCGTGGGACTCCGCGCACGACAAGTTCACCTCCGCGATCGCAGCGGGCACCGCGCCGGACGTCGCCCAGGTCGGCTCGACCTGGATGGCCGAGTTCGTCGGACTCAAGGCGCTCGAGCCCACTCCCGAGGAGATCGACCTCTCCGGGTTCTTCGCCGGCGCGGCCGACGCCGTGCAGGTCGACGGAACGGCGTTCGGGGTGCCGTGGTATGTCGAGACGCGACTTGTGTACTACCGCACCGACCTCGCCGAGCAGGCGGGCATCACGGAGCCCCCGTCGGACTGGGAGGGGTTCGCCGCCATGGCGAAGGCCATGAAGGACAAGGCCGGCGCCACCTGGGGCACAGCGCTCCAGCCCGGTGGCACGGGGTCCTGGGAGTCGCTCATGCCATTCGTGTGGTCCAACGGAGGCTCCGTCGTCTCCGAGGACGACTCCGCCTTCACCTTCGAGGACGCTCCGAACGTCGACGCGTTGGCGTACTACCAGTCCTTCTTCACCGATGGTGTGGCGAACAAGGCCCCCGCCGACGGGACGACAGAACAGGATTTCGTCTCCGGGACCGTGCCGATGTTCATCTCGGGCCCGTGGATGATGTCGAGCATCGAGAAGCTGGGCGGCGACGGCTTCGCCGAGAAGTACTCGGTGTTCAAGATCCCGGCGAGGACGAGCTCGATCTCCTTCCTGGGCGGCGCGAACCTCGGCGTGTTCCAGGGGTCGAAGAATCGGGACGCCGCGTGGAAGCTGGTCCGGTTCCTCGCCGAGCCCGCGACGCAGATCGAATGGTTCCACCAGGCGACCGACCTCCCCGCCGTCGAGGCGGCGTGGGAGGACCAGGAGATCGCGGGCAACGAGAAGTTCACCGTCTTCCACAAGCAGCTCCAGACCGCCGTGGCCCCACCGGCGATCGCGACCTGGGAGCAGGTCGCCTCGAAGCTCGATGCCCAGGTCGAGCAGGTCTGCAAGCAGGCCGCTGATCCGCAGAAGGCACTGGCCACCGTCCAGACGGAGGCCACGGGGATCGGGACGGGAGTCTGACATGACGGCCGTCCGCATCTCCGACGGAGACGGCACCTCGGCGCGTCGTCCGCGACGAGGGCGGCGGCGAGGTTCCGCCGAGGCCCGCGCAGGACTGATCCTCGGCCTGCCCTTCATCGTGCTGTTCCTCGTCTTCACCGCGTGGCCGGTGCTCCAGTCGATGTTCATGTCGTTCACGGACATGCGGATCACGGACATCCGCACCCCGTTCGCCGTCGACTTCGTGGGTCTGCGCAACTATGTGACGGCGTTCGAGGATCCCGTCTTCCGGCGGGCTGCCGTCAACACCGTCGCGTTCGTCGTGCTCGGGGTCCCCCTCACGATGGGGTGCGGGCTGGCCGCAGCGGTGGTGCTGGACAAGGGCGTCACCCGGTTCCGGGCGGTCTTCCGCATGGGCTTCTACACCCCGGTGATCACGTCGATCGTCGCGGTCGCCGTCGTCTGGCGCTTCCTGCTCCAACCGGACTCCGGTCTCGTCAACACCGTGCTCGGTTGGATCGGGATCGACGGTCCCAACTGGCTCGGCGATCCCCGGACCGCACTGGTCTCCCTCATCGCCATGGCCACGTGGCGGAACTTCGGGACGTCGATGATCATCTTCCTCGCCGGGCTCCAGGCCGTGCCCAAGGATCTCCACGAGGCGGCGGCCCTGGACGGTGCCAACGCCTGGAAGCGATTCCTCCACGTGACGCTCCCAGGAATCCGCCCGACGCTCCTGTTCGTGCTGGTCACCACCACGATCGGGTACCTGCAGTTCTTCGAGGAGCCGTTCGTCATGACCAAGGGCGGGCCGCTCGACTCGACGGTGTCGGCGTCGATGTACACCTACGAGCAGTTCGGGTTCGGGAACTACGGGGTCGCAGGCGCGATGGCCTACCTGACCTTCATCGTCATCGCGGTCGTGACCTTCCTGCAGTTCCGCCTCACCCGGGAGAAGGATTGAGATGGCCCTGCGCAATCGCGCCGTTCTGTACGTGATCATGACGGGGCTGCTGCTCCTCGTCGTCACGCCGTTCATCTGGATGGTCCTGGGAAGCGTCAAGACCCAGGGGGAGCTGTTGCAGGTCCCTCCGACCTGGCTGCCCGAGCACCCCACCTGGGACAACTTCCGTCGCCTGTTCGAGCGACCCTTCGCGAAGTTCTTCACGAACTCGGCGATCGTGGCGCTCGTCGTCACCGCCGGAAACCTCCTGCTGAGCTCGATGCTCGGATACGCCCTCGCACATCTCCGGTTCCCGGGGAAGAAGATCCTGTTCGGCGCGGTTCTCGGCTGCCTCATGATCCCGGGGCTCGTCACGTTCATCCCGCAGTACGTGCTCGTCGTGAACATGGGTCTGGCCGACACGCTGCCGGCGCTGATCCTGCCGTTCCTCGTCCAGCCGTTCAGCGTCTTCCTCATGCGCCAGTTCTTCCTGGGGATGCCGCGGGAGCTCCTCGAAGCGGGACGCATCGACGGAGTCGGCGAGATCGCGATCTTCTTCCGGATCTACCTCCCGCTCGCGGGGCCCGCCTTCGCCACACTCGGGATCCTGACCTTCCTCGGATCCTGGAACAACTTCCTGTGGCCCCTCGTCGTCTCCTCGTCGCAGGACACGTACACCCTCCCCGTGGCGCTGGCGCTGATCTCGACGGGCGAGAACCAGACCGACTACGGCCTGCTGCTGGCCGGGGCGACCCTGATAGTGCTTCCGATCCTCGTGGTCTTCCTGATCTTCCAGCGGCACTTCGTCCAGGGCATCGCAGGCACCGGCATCAAATGACCCTGCCGATCCCCGACGTCCACAGAAGGGACAACTCATGACTTCCACTGCCTCGACCGACCGCCCGCAGGGTCTCCCGTACCAGGATCCGAACCTCGCGCCCGACGCCAGGGCCGCCGACCTCCTGGGCAGACTCGACCTCGAGGACAAGGTCGGACTGATGTTCCACACGGTCATCGAGCTCGGGAAGGACGGGGAGCTGCTCGAGGAGGCCGGCGCGATCTCGAAGTCGCCGACCAGCGCAGTGGTCCTGGGCAAGCGCATGAACCACTTCAACGTGCACGCCCTCCCCGACGCGCACACGGCCGCCGCATGGCACAACCGGCTCCAGCGCCTCGCACGGCGAACCGGCCATGGGATCCCTGTGACGATCTCGACGGATCCACGGCATGCCTCGGCGCAGAATGCAGGCGCCTCGTGGGAGGCGACGTTCTTCTCCCAATGGCCGGAGCCTCTGGGTCTCGGGGCGATCGGCGACCGGGACCTCGTGCGGCGCTTCGCGGATACCGTGCGTCGCGAGTACACGGCGGTCGGGATCCGTGCGGCTCTGCACCCGACTGCGGATCTCGCCACGGAGCACCGCTGGGCGCGCCAGCGGGAATGCCTCGGACAGGATCCCGACCTCGTCGGCGAGCTGACGGCGGCGTATCTCGAGGGACTCGAGGGCCGCGTGGGAGAGCCCTCGGTCTCGGCCACCACCAAGCACTTCCCCGGCGCCGGTCCGCAGGCCGACGGCGAGGACGCGCACTTCCCCTACGGCCGTGACCAGGTGTATCCCGGGGGGCGCTTCGAGGACCATCTCGCGCCGTTCCGCCGGGCGATCGTCGCCGGGACGCCCGCGATCATGCCCTACTACGGACGACCCGTGGGGCTGGTCGTCGACGGCGTCGAGATCGAGGCCGTCGGCTTCGGATACAACAAGCAGGTGCTCACCGGTCTGCTGCGCGGGGAGCTCGGCTTCGACGGTGTGATCGTCACGGACTGGGAGCTCGTCAACGACAACCACGTCGGGGACCAGGTGCTCCCGGCACGGGCCTGGGGCGTCGAGGAGCTGGACCCGGCCGAGCGCATGGTCACGATCCTTGCCGCAGGTGCCGATCAGTTCGGAGGGGAGGAATGCACCGATCTGCTGCTGGACCTCGTGAGGTCCGGGAGGGTGAGCGAGGAGAGGATCGACGAGTCCGCCCTCAGGCTTCTGCGGGAGAAGTTCCGACTGGGACTGTTCGACGATCCGTTCGTCGACGAGGGCGCTGCCGCGGCCGCCGTGGGGCGTGCCGAGGACGTGGTCGAGGGCCGACGGACCCAAGCACGGTCCGTCGTTCTTCTGCAGCACACTGCCGAGGTGCTGCCCCTGCGACCCGGTGTCGATCGTCGTGTGTACGCCGAGGGCATCCCGAAGGCCGAAGCCTCCCGCCTGGGCACTGTCGTCGACCGTCCGGAGGACGCCGACATCGCCCTCGTCCGTATCGGAGCTCCGTTCCAGCCGCGCGATGACCTCTTCCTCGAGGCCTGGTTCCACCAGGGCACCCTCGAGTACGCGCCCGGGGTCGCGGTCCGGCTTGCTCGGATCCGCGAGCACTGCCCGATCGTGCTGGACGTCGATCTCGACAGAGCTGCGGTCCTCACGCCGCTCCTGCCCATCGCTGACGCGCTGACCGGAACGTTCGGCGTCGGCCCTGCGGCCTGGATCGATGCGATCTCCGGGGCGACGCCACCGGAGGGTCGTCTGCCCATCGAACTCCCGCGCTCGATGGATGCCGTGCGCGCCGCGCGCGAGGACGTCCCCGGGGACAGCCCGGATCCGCTGTTCCCGGCGGGGTACCGGTGGGAGCACGACTCGCACTGACGTCGTGTCGCAGGTGGGGCGGTGCACGGGACGGTCGCGCCGGGTTCGTGGTGAGGGACGCGGTCGGCCGGCGGGACGGGTGCGCCAGGTGCGCTGGTCGGGCCGGTGGTGCCGGGCCCGTCGGCCGGGCCGGAACGGCCGGTCACGCCGGAATGGCGGGACGTGCCGGAACGGCCGGTCACGCCGGAATGGCAGGCCGGGCCGGAGCAGCCGGTCACGCCGGAACGACCGCCCGTGCCGGGGGCCGGACACCGGGTCCGCGAGGCGTCCTCGACGCCCCATCGCCGGGAGCACGTGCACGAACCTGACTGTGAGCGCCCATGCCCTCCGAATTCGGAGGGCATGGGCGCTCACAGTCAGGTTGTTGTCGCGGCCCCGCCGACACCTGCGGAGCCGGGCCGCGGACGCGGTGCCTCCCCGGGTGGCGAGGCGCGTCGGTCCCCGGGCAGCAGGCGGGCCCGTGGCGACCTCCCGGGGATGCCTCCCAGGGTCAGCCCATCCTCCCGAAGGACCCGAACATCTCCGACATCCCTCCGGCGACGACGAGGAGGACCACGGCGATCACGATCATGACCAGGCGCGATCCGAGCCCAGCCAGGGTCTGCCAGGGCGTGACGCGGTCGCCGTCGCACGGGGCCACGAAGATCTCCGGGCGCTCCTGGTCGTAGATCACCGTGACCGGCATGCCGGTGCGGTCGACGGTGCCGATGTCGGAGGCGGCAGGGTTGTCGCGCACCACCTTGCCGTGGGAGGTGGTGAACTGGATGGTCTCGCTCATCGAGCGGTGGACCTGTGTACGCCCGTTGCGCGAGGAGCTGCGATGCTCCTGCAGATGGGAGCTGATGACCTCGCCCTGCGCCTTCTGCCCACGCGAGGACAGCCGCAGGATCCGTGCCATCGAGATGGCGGGGCGGATGCAGCCCGCAACCGCGATCACGATGACGAGGACGGGGACGAGGCTGAACATCAGGCCGAAGCTCGAGCCCAAGGGGGACCTCCAGGACGATCGCGGTGCGAGGGCGGGGACGTCGCCGGTGGACGGCGGACTCCGTGCAGGCTACAAGGTGAAGGAGGCCGTGCCGGCCCCGTGACGTCGTGTGGCCGGGAACGAGCAGGCTCGAGCGCCCTCGCGTCCCACGCCCGACGGCACTGACCATGCCGCCGGGCGCCGTGCTCCCGCCCGCCGGCACCACCCCGGCGTCCCGCTCAGCCGCCCCCCCCGGGTCGGCCGCGAACAGTTCGGGCATCGCGCTGGCGATCACGAGGAACGCCAGTGCCACGATCGCCAGGACCAGCTGCAGGTCGATCGAGGTCAGGGTCCGTCGGGCGGAGATGCGCTCGCCGTCACGGGGGGGGCGATGAAGACCTGCGGCGACCCGGGGTCATGGAGCACCGGGACGGTCATGCCGGTGCGGTCCACGACGCCGATGTCGGAGCTCGCGGGCCGGCCGCGGATCACCCGCCAGGAGGAGGTGGTGGACTCGAGGGTCTCGCGCCGGGTGCTGAGGGACAAGGTGCGGCGGTTCCGGGGCCCGTCGGGATCCTCCATGACCTCGGAGGCGACGACGACGCCCAGCACCCGGGACCCGAAGGTGGTGAGGCGACGGAGCCGCAGGAGCCGGAGCGTCTGCACGAGGCAGCCGACGAGCATGATCACGATCACGACCACGGGCACGGCGAGGATCATCGGCGGGAGAGGAGGGCTCACGGGGACCTGCGCGAGGTTCGCAGGGCGAGGGCTTTGCCTCAGGAGCACGGCGGGCCGAGAGCACGGTGCGCCGAGAGTGCGGCGGGCCGAGTGTGCGGCGCGCCGACAGCGCGGCTGGCAGGCAGGGCAGCGGGCCGCACGCGACCTCAGGTGGCGCGGTGCCCCTGCAGCAGGGTCGCCATCTCGAGGGCGTCGAGCTTGTGGAGCATCGTGGTGTTGGTGTCGGCGTCGAAGAGCCCGTCGTCACGGGCGTCGAGCAGCTGAGTGCGCTGCTCCCGCACGATTGCGAGCCGCCGCTCGGTCATGTCCGTGCCCTCGGGCAGGGACTCCTCGACGTTGTCGTTGGCGGCCCGGAGGAGCCCGCGCAGGGCGTCCTCCTCCTCGGCGCGGTGGCGGTCGTCCGAGACCTCGGATCCTGCGGGGAACAGCCGCCGCACGAGCATCCCGATGGTCCCGCCCTGCAGCAGCAGCGACAGGGTGGCGACGGTGAACGCGATGAACACGAGCAGTGCCCGGTGCGGGGTGTCCTCCGGGAGGGTCTGGGCGGCGGCGACGGTGACGGCGCCGCGCATCCCGCCCCACACGATGATCAGGCCGTCGCGCCCGCGCAGCGGCTGGCGCAACCGGTAGCCGATGTCGGCACCCGCGCGGCGCAGACGGGTCGCGAAGCGCTCGATGTCGTGGTCCGAGAGCGGCTTGCCGCCCCGGAAGCCCCGCGGGTGGGTGGTCATGGAGTCGTCGTGAGCGGCGAGGCGTTTCTTCATCGCGTCGACGCGCGGCTTCATCTCGCGGCTGCGGCGAGCCCGGGCGTCGAGGTGGCGGAGCATCGGCACCACCCAGCCGGCCCGCACGAGCAGGGTGACGACAAGGGCCAGCAGTGCGATGCCCAGGCCCGCGACGGTGCCCACGGACTCGCTGGTCAGCTCGTCCAGGACGGCCTTGAGCTGGAGTCCCATGGTCAGGAACACGACGCCCTCGAGCACCAGCTGGATGCTCGACCAGGTCGCGTCGGAGGTCAGGCGGTGCATGGGCGGCAGGTGCCGCGGCCCCAGGAACCCGACGATCAGGCCGGTGACGACGGCCGCCACGAGTCCTGAGCCGCCCAGCATCTCGGTGGGCACCGAGGCGATGAACGGCAGGGTGAAGGACAGGATCGTGTTGACGCTCGCGCTCGTGATGCGACGGCGCACCAGGAAGTTGAGGAACCCGACGGCCCCGCCGATCGCGAGGGCGATGGCCACCGAGTACGCGAACGTGCCGATCGCGCCCCTCAGGCTGAACGCCGCGGCGGAGCTCACGGCGGCGGTGCGCAGCAGCACCAGGGCGGTGGCGTCGTTGAGCAGGCTCTCGCCGTCGAGGATCGTGACCACGCGGTCCGGGACGCCGCGGCCCTTGATGATCGAGGTGGCGACGGCGTCGGTGGGGGAGAGGATCGCCCCGAGCGCGACGCCCCAGAGGAATCCGAGGTCCGGCACCAGCCACCAGAACAGGACCCCCAGCACCAGGGAGCTGAGGACCACGAGGGACACCGAGAGCCCGGAGATGCTCGAGAACTCCCGGCGGAAGCTCATCGCGGGCATCGCGACGGCGGAGGCGTACAGCAGCGGCGGCAGGATCACCTCGAGCACGAGGTCCGGCTCGATGTGGATGGCGGGCATCCCGGGGATCAGGCTCACGAGGATCCCGATGGCCACGAGCACCAGCGGCGGCGCGACCTTCACCTTGGGGGAGACGACGTCGACCAGGCAGATGACGACGACGGCCGCGACCGTCAGCGCGATGAGGGAGGTCATCGCCGCTCGGCCCACTCGCGCAGGCGGCGGGCGGCCTCGTCCATCGTCGCGTCGTCCTTGCAGAAGGCGAAGCGGACGAGGGATGCGAAGCGTTCGGCGTTACCGCCCTCGGCCTCGGGG
This sequence comes from Brachybacterium sp. AOP25-B2-12, assembly GCF_052378625.1. NCBI lineage: Bacteria > Bacillati > Actinomycetota > Actinomycetes > Micrococcales > Dermabacteraceae > Brachybacterium > Brachybacterium sp. AOP25-B2-12. The sequence goes on from NZ_JBQSXW010000006.1 coordinate 107,041, forward strand.
CGGCAGAAGGCGTCGACGGGGATCGCGACGACACCGGCCTCGGCGGGCAGACGCTCGCACAGGGCGACGGCGTCGGGCTCCCCGAGCGGGGCGAGATCCGCGACGACGAAGTACCCGGCCTCGGGGACGGCGACACGGGCGCCGAGGGCGGCGAGCACCCCGACCAGGGCGTCGCGGCGCTCCCGGAGGTCCTCGGCGATGGCCGCGAACTCGGTGTCGGGGAGGTCGAGGCCCGCGGCGACGGCCCGCTGGAAGGGCGCTCCGGTGGCGAAGGTGAGCCACTGCTTGACCCCGGTGATCGCCCTGACCAGCGGCTCCGGCGCCGTCACCCACCCGATCTTCCACCCGGTGACCGAGAAGCTCTTCCCAGCCGAGCCGATGCTGACGGTGCACTCGCGCGCGCCCTCGATCGCCGCGATCGGCAGGTGGGTGGTGCCGTAGGTGAGGTGCTCGTACACCTCGTCGGAGACGATCAGCGCGTCGTGCTCGCGGGCCCCGGCGACGATCGCCTCGAGGACGTCGCGCCCCAGCACCAGCCCGGTGGGGTTGTGCGGGGTGTTCAGGAGGATCAGCCGGGTGCGGTCGGTGATCGCCGCGCGCACGGCGGCGGGGTCCACCGAGAGCGCGAGGCCGTGCGGGCGGTCGTCGGAGACCGTGAGCGACACGGTGCGGTGCACGCCGCGGGCCAGCGCGATCATCGCGGCGTAGGAGTCGTAGTAGGGCTCGAGGGTCAGCACCTCGTCGCCGGGCCGGACGAGCGCGAGCACCGCGGCGGCGATGGCCTCGGTCGCGCCCGTGGTCACGAGGATCTCGGTGGCCGGGTCCCAGTTCAGGCTCCAGAAGCGCTCCTGGTGGCGGGCGATGGCCTCGCGCAGCTCGAGGCGACCGAGTCCCGGGGGGTACTGGTTCTCACCGTCGGCGATGGCCGCGCGGGCGGTCTCCGCGACGAGGGCCGGGGGCGAGGTGTCGGGGAACCCCTGGCCGAGGTTCATCGCGCCGAGCTGGGCGGCGAGCGCCGACATCCGTGCGAACACCGTCGGCAGCACGTGCCCGTCCGCCCAGAGTCCGGCGCCGCGCGCGGCGTCCTGCCAGGGCCCGTCGAGTTCCATGCGCGTGAGTCTCCCACGACCGGCCGACGCACAGGAGATCGCTCCCGGGCCGGGGACGCACGCCTCCCCGGCCCGGACGCCGCGAGAGGCCGTGCGCACGTGACCCTGCGCCGAGCAGCCGCGGGATCCCGTCGCCCCGATGAGGACCCCCGGTGTTCCCCCGGACGACATCTCCGCGTCACGCCGTGGTGATGGGGTGCGACGGGCCCCGTGCGGACTGCGCGCCGGAACGGCCCCTCCCCCCAGCCCTCCCCTCCCCACCCAGGAGCCCGCGTGCGCCCTCACACCTCCTCGTCCTCCGCCCCGCGATCGCGCAGGCTCCCTGCGGCACTGGCGGCGGGAGGTGTCCTGACCGTCGGCCTCGCCGCGGCGGGCGTCTGGACCCTGCCCGCGGCGCTCGCCGCCCCCACCGGCGTCTCGCCCGTCCACATCTCCGAGGTGCAGGTCAACGGGACCGACTGGGTCGAGCTGGTCAACAGCGGCACCGAGGCCGTCGACATCTCCGGCTGGGTGGTGCGCGACGACAAGGACAAGGACACCTGGACCGTGCCGAGCGGCACGAGCATCGCGCCCGGCGCCTACGACGTGATCGACGGCGAGGGGGTGCCCGGCGGTCTGACCTTCGGGCTCGGCAAGGCGGACCAGGTGCGGGTGTTCCTGCCGGACGGCAGCACCGCCGTGGGCTCCGTGGCCTGGGAGACCGCGCGGGAGACCTCGTGGATCGTGTGCGGCGGACGGCTCGTGGCCTCGGCCGCGCTGACGCGGGGCGCGGCCAACACCTGCCCGGACGCCACCACGGCGCCCACCGGCACGGCGACCACCGCCGCCCCCACCGAGTCCCCGACCACCTCCGGCCCCACCGACGCGCCGTCGACCACCGCCGCGCCCACGTCCGCGGCATCGTCCCCGCTGGTCATCAGCGAGATCGCCTCGCAGGGCACCGACTTCATCGAGCTCCACAACACCGGCACCACCGTGGTCGACGCCGGCGGCTACGTCCTCAAGGACTCCGAGGACGACCACGCGTTCACCATCCCCGCCGGCACGTCCGTGCCTGCCGATGGCTACGTCGTCTTCGACGCCCTGGGCTTCGGCCTGGGCAACCCCGACCAGGCGCGCCTGTTCACCCCCGACGGGGTGCTCGTGAGCGAGCTGTCGTGGCAGGACCACGTGCGTTCCAGCCTGGGGCTCTGCGACGGCAAGCCCGTGCAGCAGACCACCGCCACCCCCGGCGCCGCGAACGACTGCGCCGCGGCGCCCGAGGGGACCGGGGAGCCCACGGCACCGGCGACGCAGGTGGCGACGGTGGGCGGGACCGTCGTCGCCGACCATGCCGACGAGTGGCCCGGGGACCTCTCGGGCCTCGACCTCCAGGGTGAGGGCTCCGGGCAGATCCTCTGGGGCGTCGACAACACCACCGGCCAGCTCTCGAAGCTGCGGCGCGACGGCGGGCAGGGTCCCTGGGTGCAGTCCCCGGGGTGGCCCACCGGGGGCGCGCAGCTGCGCTTCGCCGACGGCACGGGCCAGCCCGATGCGGAGGGCGTCTCGGTGGCCGAGGACGGCGCGATCTACGTCGCCGCCGAGCGCGACAACACGAAGAAGGACACGAGCCGCAACACGATCCTGCGCTATGACCCGCAGGCGACGGCCACCGAGCTCACCGCCACCGCGCAGTGGGACCTCACCGGCGTCATCCCTGCCACCGCCCCGAACGGGGGCATCGAGGCCGTCGAGATCGTCCCGGCATCGGCCTTCGCGCACCTGCCCCGCACGGCGGCACCCGCCGCCCGCGCCGCGGCGGCCGCCCCCGTCGCCCACGCCTTCGTGGCCGTCGAGGACACCGGGGACGTCCTGGCGCTGGACCTGCTGCCCGAGGGCGCGGCCGTGCTCGTGGCCACCTTGGATTCGCCGCTGCCCGGCCTCATGGCGCTCGACCACGACCCCTCGACCGGGGTGCTGTGGGCGTTCTGCGACGAGGTCTGCCACGGACAGAGCGTCCGATACGACCTGAACGCCGCCGATGTCGTGGCCGGCGGCGTGCTCGCCCGGCCGGACGGCATGCCCGACGTCGCGAACGAGGGGGTGGCCCTGGAGCCGTCCACGCAGTGCACCGACGGCTCGCGCGCGGCGTGGTTCGCGGACGACAACGACACCGATGGGCATTCCCTGCGGGGGACCCGCCTGACCGTGGACTGCGCCGAGGGCTCGTCGGGTGGCACGGATGGCGACGGCGAGGGCACGCCGAGTGCGACGCCCTCCGGTGACGCCGCGACGCCGACGGGATCCGGGGCGACGGACACCGGCACGACGTCGGGCGCCGCGGGCGTCCCCTCCGCATCCGGCTCGACGGCCTCCCGTGCGGCGGCCGTGGCTTCCGGTCGCGGGGCGCTGCCCCGCACGGGCCTCGAGGTCGCACCGTATGTGGTGGGCGCCCTGGCGCTGATCGCCGCCGGCGGCTACCTCGTGCGGCGCGCTCGCGCGGCGTCCGAGCGCGGCTGAGGCGGAGCGAGCCCAGGACGCGGTCGACGCCCGCGAGCCCGGGGGTGCGGCCGACGGCTCGACGGTGAGGACGCACGCCTTCGCCACGATGCTTCCGGGACTTCGGGACTTCGGGACTTCGGGACTTCGGGACTCCGCGACTCCGCGGGTCGCGCGGACGCACGACCTCACCACGACGCGACCGCCGTCCCTCGCGCCCGGCAGACGCACGACGGCCGTCGACCGAGCTCCGTGCTCCGTCGACGGCCGTCCCACGTCGTGGCAGGTCAGGCCACGAGCGCGTCGATCTGGTTGATCGCCAAGGTCGAACCCTCCTCGACACCCATGTCGAGCACCTGCTGCAGACCCTCGCGGGAGGCGTAGGTGCCGACGTACACGGCCTTCGTGCCGCCGTCGTGCGCGGTGAACGTCGAGACGTTGGTGGCCGTGGGCATGTCGGGGTTGGGGTTCAGGTCCGCGTCGGCGAAGCCGTCGAGGTAGGTGAACGAGTGCGGCTCGTCGACCTCCTGGATGTCCCAGAAGCCGCCGAAGCGCTCTCCCTCGGGGCTCGTCATGTAGTACGTCGAGCGGGAGCCGGGGGTCAGGCTGTGCTGGACGAAGGTCGCGGGGTACTCCGGCGGGCCCCAGATCTTCTCGAGCTGACGCGGGTCGGCGTAGATCGCCCAGATGCGCTCGACGGGTGCGGCGAACTGCGCCTCGATGGTCAGGGTGAGGGCGTCGAGGTCGTGGTGGATGGAGGTGACGGGCATGGCTGTTCCTTCGGGAGAGGGGCGGCGGGGGGAGTCGTGTCGATCGCGGGCTCGGCCTCGAGCAGCGCGTCGATGCGCCCGATCCGGTCCCGCCACTGCTGTTCGAGCTCCCTGAGGAGCTGCAGAGCCGAGCGGACCGCCGAGACGTCGCCGCGGGCGAGGGCTTCTCGTCCACGGCGGCGCTTGGTGACCAGTCCGGCCCTCTCGAGCACCTGGACGTGCTTCTGCACGGCCGTCAGGCTCATGTCGTACTGCGGCGCGAGCGAGGACGCCGACTGCTCCTGGACGAGCACGCGGCGCAGGATGTCACGGCGCGTGCGGTCGGCGAGGGCATGGAAGAGCGCGTCCGTGCGGTCCTCCGCGGCGTCGATCACGCGTTCAATATACAACCAAATGGTTGTAGAACGTCAAGAGGTCGGCGGATCCGTCCACGGTCCGATGATCGAGGCCCCGATGGACGCCTCGGAGCCGGGAACCTGCTCTCCGAAACCCCCGGCGGAGTTGACCGGGATCCCGGACCCGTCGCGTCAGCTCCGCAGCAGAAGGCAGATCAGGGGCGACGGCACGCCGCGGGGCGGCGGCTGCGAGTCGTCGGGGGTGCAGGCGAAGAGCTCAACGAGGTGTGGACCCTCGAGGACACGCTCGCTGAGGTGCGCGCACCACGCGAGCGCGGCGTCCAGGTTCCCGTCGAACTCCCAGCAGCTCACGAGGTCGGCGGAGTCGTCCAGGAATCGCTGTCGCGCGACGATGCGCAGGATCGGCTCGCTGAAGAGCAACATGTCCCGCTCGTCGGTCGGTCTGGGCGTGATCATGCTGGCCCTGGGCCTCTCGTCGGGGAGTCGACATGCGCGCGACCCGGTCCGCGAGCGCGCGATCCCCGGATCGCGTCGATGATCGCGACCCTGTCCGGCCGTGCGAGATTCGGTCAACCCTAGGTCTTGCCAAGGCGGGGTCAAGAGAGGGTAAAGTCACGGCCGGTACCGATCATCGCACTGTCATTGCACGAGGGACACCGATCTTCGTGCCTGCCCATGAGGAGACCGTCATGACCACGATGCACGACCGCACTGTTCTGCGAGCACGCTCCGTCGGGGTGTTCGCGACCCTCCTGCTCGCGGGGGCGGCCCTCACGGGCTGCTCCGGCGCCACCGGGAGCCCGGCGACGGCGGCTGCGCCCGCCGCGACGGCGGCCTCCGACGACGGAGGCGCAACGCCCGCGCCCGAGACCTCGACAGCGCCATCCGCTGCCACGACCTCTTCCGGTGACGCGACGCATTCCGCGACCGCCGGCTCATCGGCCTCGACGTCCTACCTGAACGAACCCGGCCCTGCCCAGCCCGGCGACTTCGACGTGGACGGGGGGTACGCGATCCTCACGGAGCCCCTGTCCGCGGACAGCGCGACGACGGAGGTCCGTGAGAGCGACGGGTTCACCGTGCAGTCCGGGAGGACGTGACCTACGACGTGGCCTGCGCCGACCCGCTGACGCTCGGCGGTGACCCCGTCGCCTGCACGTTCACGACCGAGGACGGGAAGGCCTCCGAGGGTGAGGGCGTCTTCGTCCGCATCGGCGGCGGCAAGACCGCCGCGGTGATCGTGCGCAAGGACGGGGATGCCGACCTCGCACCGCTGGCCGCCAGCGGGGACACCCCGATCTTCGTGTCGTACGCGGGATCGGACGGACAGGCACCTGCGGAGATCTCCGGGGCGGACATCGCTGACGGTCTCAAGGGCACCTATGAGTCGAACTTCGAGGACCGCGCGCCCGGCCCGGCATCCCTCACGACGACGTGCACGCCCACCGACGAGGGCCTGCACGCCGAGTGCGAGCTCGCAGGCAGCGACGAGAAGTCCGATGGCCGATATGTCGCCACCTACCAGCCAGGCGAGGACGGGCGGGGGCTGTACGTCCACGTCCCGCAGATCAAGAGCTGACGGGCTCGGCACGTCCCGCGGTCATCGCCTGGCGGAGGTCCCACCGGGCGATCCGGCGCCACGTGACCTGCGGCCGCTGGCCGTCACGGCGGCCACCTGACCTGCGGCCGGTGGCCGCCGAGACGGCCGGCGCGCCTCGGGGCCGGAGTCCCCGGCACGCTTCCCGGAGGGGGAGGGAGTGCTCCTGCGGGTGACGGGAGCGCACGTGCGAAGAGCCCCGGACGTCTCTCACGACGTCCGGGGCTCTTCCGTGCCCGGGGACCGTCGTGGTGACGATCCCCGGTCATGCGGTCATGCCTGGGGAGCGGGCTGCTGGGGAGCAGGATCCTCGGGAGCAGGATCCGCGGCCGCAGGCCCGGAGGCGGTCGACCCGGTGTCGCCGGCCAGGATCCGGTACAGCGAGCGGCGCGCCTCGTCCAGGACCGTCGCGGCCTCCCGGACCTGCGCGTCGGAGCCCGATCGCACCAGATCGCGGATCGGATTGGTGAGATCCCGCAGCCCTGTGCGCAGGTCCACGGTGTTCTCGTCGGCATCGGTCGCGGCCTGAGGAAACGGGTCCGCCCAGGTTGCGCGATGCTCCTCGACGTGGGCGCGCCCGGCATCGGTGAGGCTCGCGAGCTTGCGCCCGCCCTCCTTGGACGTGTCGACCAGGCCCTCGTCCTCGAGCTGGCTCAGCGTCGGGTAGATCGCGCCGGGGCTCGGGGACCAGCGGCCGCCCGTGCGCTCGGCGATCGTCTGCATGAGCTGGTAGCCGTGCATCGGCGACTCCGCGAGCAGCAGGAGCACGGCCGTGCGGACGTCACCGCGCGGGGCGCGATGGGGGCCGCGGCCCCGTCCGCGGCCGAACCCGCCCCCCATCCGGGGATCGCCCTCGGGGCCGAAGGGGCCGCTCTCGGGGCCGAAGGGGCCGCCGCCGCGCGGGCCGAAGCCTCCGCGTCCGCGACCGCCGCGGGGGCCGGGGCCGCCCTCCTGGCCGGTCCGATCGGGACGGAAGCCCTCGGGGCCCGGTCGCCCCCATCCGCCCTGGTCGGCGTCGTCGGAGGGGTGGCCTCCGCCCTGCGGGCCCCAGGGGCCGCGTCCGCGTCCGCCGCGGCGTCCGCCGCCGGGACCGCCGCGGCGCGGATCGAGATCGTCGAGAGGGCCGAAGCCCTCGTGACGTGAACGGGTCCCGCGGACAGCGGACCGGGGGTCGCCCGGCATGCCGGGCCTGTCGGTGTGGTGGTGATGGCGTTGCATGGGGCAACTCCTTTCATATCGTGTGCTGTCACGATATATCGCTAACTCGATCCTGTCGAGGTGGCGCGCGTCACACCAGTAAGGGGCCATGAAGTCACCTCCGACCTGCGGGCATGTCCTCCCGAGGGGCTGGTGGGGTTCGACGGAGTTGCTGCCGATGGCCACGGGGGGCTTGCGGTCCGATGGTAAAGGCGGGGTAAAGTCGCCGCCGAGACGTCGCATCACACCGAAATCGCCAGACCGTGCGCCCCGTGACGGGGCGCTGTCGACGAGGAGATTCCCATGAATACGACCATCCGCAACGCCCCGTGGCATGCCCGCACCATCGGCGCCTTCGCGACCATCCTGCTCACGGGCGTGGCCCTGACCGGATGCTCCGGCACCACGACGGAGGAGCCGCCCGCGGACGCCGGAACCGCTGCCGAAGCGCCCTCGGACGCCGGGGGCGCGACCGCCGCCACCGAGTCCTCGACGGCGGAGAGGACGGACGGCGGGTCCTCCGGGACACCGAGCGGCAGCGGCGGGAGCTCGGAGCGCACGGACGCCGCCGAGACCCCCGAGGACGCGGCCGAGTCCTTCCTGTTCCGCGCGAGCGACCCGGGTGACGGCGACATCGCCACCTCGGGCGGGTACGGCATCATCGGCGAGCCCCTCGGTGCCGGCACGACCGGGACCACGGTCACCGCGAGCGACAACCAGCAGCTCTCCGACAGCGCCTCGAGCGGCTACACGGCGGACTGCGAGGGAACGATGACCCTCGGTGGGGATCCCGTGCCGTGCACCTTCGACAAGGACGGGGAGGTCCTCGAGGGCGAGGCGGTGTACGCCAAGGTCGCCGGGGGCGACAACGCCATCGTCATCGGCCACATCGAGGGCTCGTCCGACGGCGATCAGCCGCTGTTCGCGACCGGTGACGAAGGGATCCTGGCGGCCTACTACGCCGACGGCGAGGGGGGACCGGACGACGTGACCGCCCAGGGCCTCGAGGACACCCTCGTGTACGGATACTCGCTGGGCGGGGACGGGGAGGACCCGTCCCGCATCGAGGGCGTCTCGGCCGAGTGCGAGCTCAAGGACGATGCGCTCGAGGTCGCGTGCATCCCGCAGGGCGCGGACGGCCTGGACGGCACCTACCGCGCCACCTATCACCCGGGGGCGGACGGGCGCCCGTTCTACGTGTTCGTGCCGACCGAGAGCAGCTGAGCGGGCTCCGCCACCGTTGGGGGACGGTCCCGGCCCCTGTCTCACCGCGTGCGCCGGGGTCGCACCCCCTGGGCCGGCGGCGTGGCGTGCCCGGCGTCCCGTGCGCTGCGGCGCACGAGGGCCTCGCGCAGATAGGGCAGCGCGAACTCCACCCGACCGCGGCCGGCGGGGCGGATCAGCTCGTCCTCGATGAGGCGGTCCCGGTAGACCGACTGGTACCCGTGGTACGTGCCCAGGCGCTGGGCGATGTCGGCGACCGCGGAGGGGCCGTCGTCCTCGAGCATCGCCCGCAGGTACTCGAGCTTGCGCGGGGCGAGGTCCCGCAGGGACGGCTCGTGGACGTTCGTGGACATCTGCTCGATCGCGCTCGCGAGGGCGCTCTGGGCGTCCTCGAGGAGGATCGTGGTCTCGTCGCCGGCGTGCGACCAGGCCTGGGCCCCGACGTACTGGATCAGGTACGGATAGCCCTGGGAGATCTCCGCGGCCCGGACCGCGGCCTCCGGCGCGATGGACCTGTCGGTCGCCGCGACGGTCGCCTGGATCGCCGCGGCGGCCGATCCGATGTCCACGGCGCCGATCTCGACCCGCCGGGCCCGGCGCAGGAAGGTGGTCTTGGGGCTGTCGAGCAGAGCGCGCACTCCGGCCCCGATCCCGGCGGCGACGAAGGCGACGTTCTGCTCGGCGCGCACGAGGTCCTGGTAGATCTGCGCGAAGGCCGCGAGCCGATCCAGGTCCACGGACTGCACCTCGTCGAGGGTCAGCAGCAGTCCCGTCTCGCTCCCCATCAGGTCGGTCAGGCGCTGCAACGTCGCGCCGGGGGAGAGGGTCGGATCGCCGTAGGCGTCCTGCCAGGTCCCGTCGATCGAGACGATGCGCCCGACGGAGGCACCCGTGGGACGGTACCGGGAGGCGTCGGGGTCCAGCTCGCGGAGGATCTCGATCGCTGCCGTGCGCGCCTCGTCGAGCAGGGACGGCGCGGAGGTGTGGAGGCTGATGACCTGCCAGTCGTGGTCCCGCGCGATCGCTTCCATCTCGGTGAGCAGCACGGTCTTGCCGGTGCCGCGGGCACCCATGATCAGCGTCGCGCGGCCCTCGGCGCCGGGACCGTGATCGAGGGCCAGCTCGAAGTCGTCGAGGGCGCCGTCGCGCCCGGCGAGGAAGGGCGGCACGGCACCGAACGAGGCTCGGAACGGGTTGGGCATCGTCGCCTCCGGGGCCGATGGGGAGCCGCGAGGCGGCATGTTAGCGATGTTATCAAGCGAGGGTGCCGGAGGGGCTGGTCAGTCGTCCCGCTGTGCGTCCTCGGCCTGCCGCTCCTCCTCCGCGTCGACCTCGGCCTCGATCGGCGCGGGGACCTCGACCTCTCCCTCACCGGCCTCGCGCCAGGCCTTCGAGGAGACGTGCAGGCGGGCGGAATCGGGGATGTCGAAGGTGCTGTCGCCGATGACGACGGCCCAGGCACCCGTACCCGTCGAGCGCAGGCCGCCGAAGACGCCCCAGGTCTCCACGCTGGGGATCGCGATCGTCAGGCCTTCGAGCTCGCGGGCGATCTCGGGGGTGACCTCCGAGGGGGCGATCTCGAGGTCGGGCATCGCGCCGGGCACCGCCTCGCCGTCGGCGGTGAGGTCCAGGCGCGCCAGCTGCCGGGCGAAGAGGTCACGGAGGGCGGGGCGGGCGGTCGCATCGTCCCCGTGACGCGGGGTCACCGTGGTCGGGTTCTCGGGCGTGGGCTCGTGCAGGGACGAGGTCATGGCGGATCGCTCCTTCGGAACGGGCCGACGGTCCGGACGACCGCCGGGATGCCCCACTGTGGCACGGGGCACCGACACACGGAAGGCACGGGACCGGGCGGTCACCCCCCGTGGGCGGCGAAGGCAGCGGTGATCGCTGGAGCATCGGCCCCGGTCGACAGCAGCAGCTGCAGGAGGATCCGGGCCGACGCGGGGCGCAGGGAGCCGGCCATCACGCAGCCCGAGCCCAGGAGGTCCGTCTCGCTGCCCGGGTAGTCGTACTCGTCGCGCGCGGTCCCGCCGCGCGGGATGCGGGTCGCGACGACGACGGGGACGCCGGCCTCCACCAGCGCACGCATCCGCGGCACTGCCGCGGCCGGGACGTGACCCACCCCGACGCCCGCGACGACCAGCCCGTCGATCGCGCCGGCGGGCAGGAGCCCGAGCACGTCGGCGTCGTCCCCCAGGCCGAGGGCGAGGACCGGCACGCGCGGCAGCGCGGCGGGGAGCTCCGTGAGGGTCGGCGGGACGCGGCGCACCGGGCGGTACGCGAGGTCGAGGTCGGTGCGACCCACCCGTGCCACGGGACCCGAGGGCTCGGAGACGAAGGCGCCGATCCCGCGCGAGCGCGCCTTGGTGACCCGCTCGGCGAGGTGCACCTGCCCGTCGAGCACGGCGAGGACCCCCAGGCCGCGGGCCGCGGGCGCGACGGCGGTGCGCAGGGCGTCCCGGACGTTCGCGGGGCCGTCGGCGCCGGGGGCGTTGGCCGGGCGCATCGCCCCCGTCAGCACGAGCGGGGCGTCGAGGCCCCAGCAGCAGTCCAGGCAGAAGGCGGATTCCTCGAGGGTGTCGGTCCCGTGGGTCACCACCACGCCCGTCGCGCCCGCGGAGATCGCGGCCCGTGCGCGGCGCAGGACCTCCGCGAGGTGTGCGATGCGTACCGAAGGCGAGCCGACGTCGGCCACGGTCTCGTGGGCGATCGCGATCCCGTCGATGCGTTCGTCGCCGACCGGGCCCCCTGCGCCCGTGAGGGCTGCGAGCCCGCCGCCCGTCGGCGTCGCCCGGGTCCCCGAGGCGTCCTGGGACATGGCGATGGTGCCGCCGACCGACAGCACCAGCACGCGCGGCGCCGAGCCCAGGGTCATGCGACCCCGCGGTAGAAGGCGGAGGTGCGCTGGGCGGCCTCGTGCGCGACGAGGGCGTCCGCGCCGGTGGCCACATGGGCGCTCTCCCACGCGGCGCACGTGTCGATCGTGAACTGCAGCCCCTCCTGGGAGGTCGGGAAGTCCGCGAGGGCGCCCACGAGATCCGAGGAGGGATCGGCCAGGTGCAGCGCCAGGCCCAGCAGGGCGCCGTCCCAGCCCGCGCCCGTGGCGGCGGGGCCGTACGTGCGGTAGTGCTCGTTGTCGTGGACGTGGTGGCGCAGGGACAGCGTCGTCGCAGGTCCGTGCGGCGAGACCTCGTCGACCAGCTGGAGGTCCAGGGCGCTGGGATCCCCGCCGACGTCCCACGAGAGCGTGAGCGTGCGGGGGGCCTCGCAGGCCAGGATCTCGACCTCGATGCCCATCGCCGCGATGCGGACCCTTCGCCCGAGGCCGAGCTCGCCCTCGACGGGGCTGAACCACAGCGGGAGACGCGCCGGATCGGTGAGTGCCGCCCACACCTCGTCGATCGGGACGGGGAACGTCTCGGTCAGGCGCACGTCCACGAGGTCGTCCGCATCGTGGCGCACGTGGCGGGCCGTGGCCTCGAGCTGGTGCGCGAGCGCTGCGGGGAGGTCGATCGAGGTCACGGGGTGCTCCGTTCGGTCGGGGGTGCGTCGGCGGCGGTGCGCCGCAGGCGGACGACCACCTCATCGTGGCGCGTGTGCGGGAACATGTCGACCAGGCGTCCACGGACGATCCGCAGGCTCGGCATGGCCGCGAGATCCGTCGCGAGGGTGCGCGGGTTGCAGCTCGAGTAGACGACGTCCAGGACGCCGGAGGCCTCGATCCAGGCCGCGAGCTCGGGGCCGATGCCTCGCCGCGGAGGATTCACGACCACGACGTCCGGCGGCCCGGTGCGGCGGGCCTGCTCGATCGCCCAGGCGGTCGCGTCGGCGGCGTGGAATCGCGCGTCGAGGTCTGCGCGCCCGGCGGACTCCCGGGCCGAGACGATCGCCTGCTCCGAGATCTCGACGCCGGTCACCTCGCGAGGGTCCGCGGCGCCGACGGGACGCGCGGCCGTCAGCGCGAAGCCGCCGACGCCGCAGTACAGGTCCCACACCCGCAACGGGGTGTCCCGTGCGCCGCGCTCCGTCTCGATGGCGTCGATCCAGGCGCCGACCTGCGCGTAGAGGTGACCGGCGACCTCCGTGTTGGTCTGCAGGAAGGAGCGTGGCCGGGCACGGAGCGTGACCGGCCCCATCGGCAGGTCGATCGCCTCGGCACCGGCGAGGTGGATCTCCGTGTCGCCCTCGAGGGTCGCGGCGTGGTCGGGATGGAGGTTCGCGGTGACCACACGGACCTCCGGGCAGGCGGCGAGCAGCGTGGGCAGATGCTCGCGGATCCGCTCCAGCGCCCGGTCACCGCGCAGCACCAGGCGGAGCATCGCCGTACCGTCCGGGGCGACCGTGACCAGGACGTTCTTGATCTCACCGCGGCGCCGTGCCACGTCGTACGGAGGGACCTGGGCGCGACGGATCAGGGCGCGCACCTGGGTGAGGATCGCCTCGACCCCCGGTGGGTACAGCGGGCAGTCCGAGAGGTCCGCGGTGCCGAGCAGGGGGTCGGGGCCGGATCGGTGATCGCCCCCGCCCTGGCCCTGGATCCCGAGGATCGGCGCGTTCGCGGTCCCGGTGACGACCATCTTGGCCTTGTTGCGGAACGCGGCATCGGTGCTGCGGACCGGGGCGTCCCAGACGGTGCGATCCGCAGGGTCCGGAGCGACGAAGGGCGACAGGAGCCGGTCGAGCTCGGCCTGGGCGCCCGCGATCTGCTGGGCGTGCGGCACCTCGAGCAGGGTGCAGGAACGGCAGGTCCCCGCGTCGAAATGTTGGCACCGCACCGCAGGAGTCTACGAGCGGGGCCCGACGCGGGAGCACACCGGCGTGCCCGGGGCGCTTGCCTCCGGGCCGCCTCCCCGTGATGATCGAGGGATGACCGCCTCCGCGTCCGTGTCCCGCGACATGTTCCTGCTGCTCACCCACGACGAGGGACGCAGCGCCCAGCAGTTCCGGAAGTTCGCCCTGCTCGGGGGCGCGCTGGCAGACCTGCGAGCCGCGGGCCGCATCGGCCTCGACGAGGGCTCCAACCCGCGGATCGTGCTCCGGGACCGGACCCCCACGGGGGACCCGGTGCTCGACGGCGTGCTCGCCGGGCTGGGGGACACCGCGACACCGCCGCGGCTCGGCGCGGCCTTCCGGGCACGACGCCTCGACCCCACCACGGCCATCGCCGAGAGTCTCGAGAAGGAGGGCATCGTGACGCGGAAGAGGGGGTTGCTCGGGACCTCGTGGCCGCTCGCCCAGGAGTCCGTCAAGGCCACTCTGCTGGGCCACCTCGTCGCGGTGCTGCGGGAGGAGCGGGAGCCCCTGGACCACGACCGCATCGAGCTGGGCCTGCTGCAGTCCCAACGCACGGCGTACGCCGTACTGCGGCGCACCGCCCCGGAGCTGGGCCGACGCGGCCTGAACCATCGGCTCCAGCGGATCGTCCGGAAGGATCCCCTCGTCACGGGCGTGGCGCGCGCCACGGCGATGGCGCTGGGGGTCATCGCGAACGCCTGACCGACACCATCACCCGAGGAGTCCGAGCATGAAGATCGTCGTCATCGGAGCATCCGGCCACGTGGGCCGCGCCGCGACCGCCGCCCTCGGGCCCCGCCACGAGGTCATCGAGGTGGGCCGCAGCACGGAACCATCCGTGGACCTCACCGATCCGGCGTCCATCCGGGCGCTGTTCGAACAGCTCGGCGAGGTCGACGCCGTCGTCAGCGCGGCCGGCTCCGTGCCCTTCGCGCCGCTCGCGGACCTCCGCCGCGAGGACTACCTCGCGGGCATCGAGGGCAAGGTGCTCAGCCAGGTGGGCCTCGTGCGGATCGCCGCGCCCTTCGTGCGCGACGCCGGCTCGATCACCCTGACCAGCGGCATCGTGGGCCGTGCGCAGATCGCGACCGGTGCCGCCGCCGCCCTGGCCAACGGTGCGCTCGAGGCGTTCGTCCGTGCCGCCGCCACCGAGCTGCCGCGGAGGCTGCGCCTGAACGCCGTGAGCCCGACCGTCCTGGCCGACGCCCCGGACTACCACGACGCGTTCCCGGGTTTCGTCCCGGTGGCCTCGGACGTCGTGGGTGCGGCGTTCCGCCGCAGCGTCGAGGGCGTCGAGACGGGGCTCGTGCTGGCGGTGGACTGACGGAGAAGCCGAGCCCTCCGCCCAGACGCTCCTGGACTCACGGTCGGCGAATCCCGCCCCGTCCGTGCGTCGTCCGCGCGGTCGCGGGCGCGCTCCACGGGTCCTCGGGCCACGGATGCCTCGGGTACCGCCCGCGCATCTCCTTGCGCACCTCCGCGTAGGGGCCGGTCCAGAAGGACCGCAGATCGTCCGTGACGGCCAGGGGCCGTCGTGCGGGGGAGAGCAGGTGGAACAGCACGGGCACCCGGCCGTCCACCAGCCGGGGCGTCTCGGCGAGGCCGAAGCACTCCTGGAGCTTGACGGCCACGACGGGCCGTCCCGCCGCGTCCTGCGGGTCCGGATACTCGATCCGGACGGAGGAGCCCGACGGCACGGCGAGCCGCTCGGGCGCGAGAGAGTCCAGGTGCGAGGCCTCGGGCCAGGGCAGGAGGGTGCGCAGTGCGGCGGTGAGATCCACGCGGTCGGCGCGGACCGGCCCCCGTATGCCGGCGAGGGTGGGAGCGAGCCACCCGTCGAGGTTCCCCAGGAGGGCGTCGTCGTCCATGGCGGGCCACGGTGCTCCGAGCTCGCGGTGCAGCAGCGCGAGGCGCCCCCGGAGCGTGCGCGCGGCATCGCTCCAGGTCAGAGATTCGAGGCCGTTCTCGCGGACGTGGGTCAGGAGCGCCGGCACCGCGTCCTCGGGAGCGGCCGCGACCGGCGTCGAGGACAGGACGATCGCTCCGAGCCGGTGCTCCTCCCGGGCCACGACCTTGGTGCCGTCGAGGCGCGTGATGCGTCCACGGGTCATCAGGGGCTCCCCGAGTCGCAGCGCCGTCCCCTCGTCGAGCGGTGCCGCGAGCCGGACCACCGCGCCGGTCCCGTCGGCCGCGCGCCCCTCCGCACGCTGGACCGTCCACACGGCGAGCCATTCCCGATCCGCGAGGGTGCTGCCCTCGGGCAGCGCGGCACGGGTGCCCGAGGCCAGCAGGAGGCTGCGGGACCCCGTGGCGACCCGGCGGGCGATCCGCTCGGGCCGTGCGAGGGCGAGGATCGTGCCTGCGGCGAGGTCCGGCGAGCCCCTCGTGCCGCGGGCGGCGCGCGGTGCGCTCGGGCCGCCGGGACCGGCCGGGCTCGCCTCCCGCGCGGCGTGCTCGCGGGCGATGCCCCGCAGCCGCCGGGTCTCCTGGCGCCACCGCTGGGTCGCCGGGGACCTCCCCGCCCGCAGGTCGACCAGGGCGCGCGTCAGGTCCGCGCCCTCGGCCCGGAGGTCGTCGGTCAGTGCGGCGACGATCTCGGCGGCGACCTCCGCGTCACCGAGCTCGCGGGCGCCGTCCAGCAGCGCGCGTGCCTCGCGCACCCCCACGGGCAGGCCCGCGACGGTGCGTCCGGCGGGCGTGGCCCTGCCGTCGTCGTCCACGAGTCCCAGCCCTCGGAGGGTGCTCTCGGCGTCGGCGATCGCCGCCGGGGGTGGAGGTGTGAGCAGTCCCAGGCCCTCGCCGCGCGGAGTCCCCCAGCACGCGAGCAGCAGTGCGGCGTCAGTGAGGTCCGCCGCCGTGATCTCGGGGGGCGAGGCCGCGCGCATCCGGGCGAAGTCGGTCTCGTCGTAGGCGCGCACGACCGTGCCGGGCGTTTCGCGGGCGGCGCGGCCGGCGCGCTGCTCGGCGCTCGCGCGGGAGGCGCTGACGGTCACGAGACCCGTCATGTCCCGTCCACGATCGCGGCGCACCTCGCGGGAGAGCCCCGCGTCGATCACCAGGCGCACCCCGGGCACCGTGAGGGAGGACTCCGCGAGTGCCGTCGACACGATGATCCGAGGCCCCTCCCCGGGAGCGCGCCCCCGGGTCGCACGGTCCTGCTCGCGGGGCGGGAGGCGTCCGTGCAGCGGCAGGACCTCCGCTCCGGTGAGGCCGCGGAGGCGACGCGTGACCTCGTCGACCTCACGAGCGCCCGGGACGAACACGAGGGCATCGTCATCGCCCGCCGCCGTGTGGGCGTGCGACGCGATGCGTGCGAGGTGGTCGAGGACGGCGGACGTGACGCCGCGTCGGTCCAGGCGCGGTGTCCCCGGGGCGTCGTACCGGATGGTCAGGGGGTGCAGCGCAGACGGCACGTCGACGACGGGCACGGGGGTGCCGCCGCCCAGCACCCGGGCGACCGCCTCCGCATCGAGGGTCGCGGACATCGCCGTGACCTGCAGGACCTCCCGCAGAGTGCGGGCGTCCGCGAGCATCCCGAGCAGCAGGTCCACGTCGAGGGAGCGCTCGTGGACCTCGTCCAGGACCACCGCTCCCGCGCCTTCGAGGACGGGGTCGCGCAGGAGCCGGCGCAGCAGCACACCCGGGGTCAGCACCTCGATGCGGGTGCTCGCCGAGATCCGGCGCTCTCCGCGGACCGTGAACCCGACGCGGTCGCCCACGGCGGTGCCGTCCAGTGCCGCGAGGCGTCGTGCGGCGGCTCGGACCGCCACCCGCCGCGGCTGGACCAGCAGCACGGGCCCGGGGGAGCGGTCGGCCAGGAGCGGGGGCACGAACGTCGTCTTGCCGGTCCCGGGCGGTGCGGTGACGACCATGGCGCCCGTGGCCGCCGCGGACGCGAGGTCCCCGAGGGCGGCGGCCACCGGCAGGCCGCGGCCGATCACCGCGAGATCGAAGGGGCGCGGGCCGGGGGAGGTGGACGGGTCGGGGGACACGCGAGCAGTCTCGCAGGGAGCGGGGTCGCGGACCGCCTGCGACCGGCGTCGTCAGTCGATGAGGTCGACCTCGACCGTGTCGGCGCACACGCTCGTGACGCTGAAGGTCCATACGTCCACCGTGAAGACGTCCCCGATGATCGCCGGCTGGATGACGCGCGGGTCATCGCCATCGACCGAGGCCGTCAGGTGCGCCGCAGGAGCTCCGTCCCGCTGTGCCACCTGGACCAGCGAGAGCTCGAGCGTGGAGCCCTCACGTTCGGGCAGCGCGGGATCGATGCCGCCCCCCAGAGAGACCGCGTGCATGCCCTCGCCCGTGCACGCATCCGGGACCTGTGGGGGCTCCGGAGGTGCTGTCACGCCGATGGGCGCATCTGCCGCGGCGGTCGACGGCTCGGGGGCCGCACCCCCGGCGTCGCTCGCCGTGGCCCCGGTCGTCGTCGCGGGTGCGTCGGGTCCCGACGCCGTCGGCGAGGGTTGCGAGCAGCCGGCCAGGGCGAGCGCCAGCACGGCGGCGGTGGACGACAGCACGGAGATCAGGCGCGTCGAGGGGTGGGCAGGATGCGCGGTGCGGTGGCGAAGCTTCGTCATGGACGGGTGTCCTCCGGTCGGTCACGGGTCCGGTGCTCGCGGCTCCGGGGCGTGGTCACCGTATCGTCCGCCGAGGGCGGGTGCCACGGCCGTCCGCGTGTCAGGATATGTCCGTGTGCGGGGGATTCGTCGTCCCGCGATCGCTCGCCCGATCCCCGCGCCGTACGGTGGACCTGTCCCGGCGTCGTCGGACGTCACGTGACCGCCGCCCTCCCGCGGGCACGCCGCCGATCCGCGGACGCCGCCGCACACCGACGAAGGGGAACCCATGGCTCGCAGAGCACGCGGCACGGAGCCGCGGGACCTGACGCCCACGGCATCCCGGGGACCGGTCCCACCACGGGGCGCGGCATCCCCGGCGCGGCCCACCCCCCGTGCCCTCGGTGATCGGCCCGACCCGGCGTCACGGGTCCGCCCGGTGGACTGGACGGCCGACGGCTCGGTCGTCGCGCCCACGGTGCCCGACGTCCCCGTCGCCCGGACGCCTGCTCCGGCTCGGCGCCCCCGCACGGTCGCGCTGCCGCGGGTCCCCTTCGCGCCGGCCGCGGACGCGGTCCACGCGCTCGGACCGGAGGATCCCCGTCCCGCACCGCGACCGCTGCGCATCGCCGAGGACGAGCTGCGGATCGTCGGCGTCCCCGATGTGACCGCCGAGCGGATCCTCGAGGCGGTCGCCTCACCGGAGCAGGCGTGGACCTCCGACGCCGGGACCAGCGACCACTTCCTGCACGGCGGGATCGTGGTGCAGGTCCGGCGCGCCGACAGCACGGTGATCGGCGTCTTCGCGCGCGGATACGCACTGGCCGTCCGGCCCGAGGCGGTCGACGACCGGGACGAGCATGCTCGCGACATGGCGGGCCGATCCACCCGGGGCGGGGCCGGCACCCGGGTCCCCACCACCCGCACGGAGCTGCTGCGTGCGCTCGAGGCCTCGGGCTTCGTGGTGACCGCCGGATCCGGGCACGGCCGCATCACCCATCCGGAGCATCCAGGGCTGTTCGTGCCCCTGGCCTCGACCCCCTCCGACGTGCGGTACACCCGCCACGCGGTCGCGCAGATCCGCCGGGTGTTCGGGATCGACCTGCGGCGCTGACCGGGAGTCACCGGGCTCGGACCGTCTGCCCGAACGCAGGTGGTGGAGGGGACCGATGGACGCGCGGGGTTGCCTGCGAGCCCTGCGGACGACGCGGCGGATCGATCAGGGTTCGTGGTCCGCGATGGCGTGCACGGCACGTGGTCGGCCAGGACAGAAAAGCGCCCCGGCGCGTCCCCACGCGCCGGGGCCATCCCTTTTCCCCGCATCGAGGAGCTTCGTGGGCCCTGCCCCCTCCTCAGTGGGCGGGCCGTCCTGCGATGCGTGGGGACCACTCAACATGTCCTGCCCGTGATTCCTCTGTGTGCGCGCTTCCGGTTCCCTGAGCGACGTCGCGGGCGGACCGCGATGGAGCGCCGTCGTCGGGCCGCACCGCCCGCAGACCCGCCCGTCGTCGGTCACGCCCCGGGCGGAGCGCTCTGCGTCGAACGCGTCCCGGACAGAAAAGTGCCCCGGCGCGTCCCCACGCGCCGGGGCCATCCCTTTTCCCCCGCATCGAGGAGTTTCGTGGGCCCTGCCCCCTCCTCAGTGGGCGGGCCGTCCTGCGATGCGTTGAGGACAGTCAAACGGCCTCTCCGGAGTTTTCACTGGGGCGCGGCTACCAGTTCCCTGAGAAGCCGCGTTCCCTCCCCAGGGACGACCTGCCCACCATGCGATGCCGCGCCGTGCGGGGGCTCCTGCGCCAGGCCAGGATCGACCTGTCGGACTGCGCTCGGGAGCGATCGCAGCCGACCCCCGCTCGCCTCGACAGGACGGGGTGGGCCCGGACCAACGCCCGGGTCCCGGCACATCGACACCGACGCCCGGCGGGTCCGAGCCGCAGGGGAAGGAGGCACGGGATGTTCCGAGGCTGTGATCCGGAGGAGCTCTGGGACGCGGCGGCGTCCTTGGACGTCGACGCCGGCAGGATCGAGACGCTCGCCGCCGCGCTGCAGGAGGGCATCACGGCGGTCGAGTGGGAGGGCCCGGACGCCGACGCGTACCGATCCGAGGCCCGGACCACCTCGGGTCTGCTCCGCCTCGCCCTCGTCGGATCCCTGCGGGCGCGCGCCACGAGCCTGCGTGCGGAGGCCGATGCCCAGGAGCATGCCTCCTCGGCCCAGGACGCGCCGCCGGCCGCCGGCCCCGCGCCGAACCTCTCGCCGGGAACGCCCGCGACGGTGATCCCGGGTTCTGCCGATGGCTCCGGCGCGGTCGTGGGCGAGGGCGACCCGAGGGCCATGGCGGCACCGTTCGCCGATCGGTTGGGCAGCTGGCACTCGCCCCGGCCGCCCTCGCCGCTGCCGCAGGGGGAGGCGCCGTCGGACGGGCTGATCATCGACGCGCTCGGTCCGGAGCACGGATCGGTCACCGAGAGGGAGTGGAACACGATCTCCCAGGGCAGCGCGGTGGCGGGGATGGCTCCCGTGGTCGGCGCGGCCCAGGCCGTCGGTGTCGGCATGACCAACGTGCAGCTCGGGCGCTACGAGAAGATCCAGGGGCTGCGGGAGGGAGACCCGTTCACGGTGGTCGACGGGTACGTGACCGAGAAGCTCGCAGGTCTCGACGCCGCCGCCAACGCCCTGGAGCTCACCCCGCTGGCTCCGGTCGGCTCCACCGCCTCCCAGGTCACGGGCGCCGTGAACGGAGCGTGGCACAGGCTGCGCGGCGCGGCGATGGACCGTGAGGACAGCGGCGCGAGCCAGGACAGCTCACCTTCGCGCCTGGTGTTCTCCCTCCCGCGGATCCTCGCCGAGGACGGGGTGCGTCCGGTTGCGGAGTGGGTCGGAGGGCATGCGGGCGCGGCGCTCGGCGTGGGCGCGGACGGCGTGGTGGCCGAGCACCAGCGCCTCGAGCGCACGATCGACGACGTGGGCCGTGTCACGAGCGAGAAGGCCCAGGATGAGGTGCCGTTCCTCCGGGAGGGCCTGGCGGTGCCGCGCCGCACCGCAGAGCTGCCGCGGCGGGGTCCGGATTCCCTCGGGGGTCCCTGATGCGGGCCGGTCCCTCAGCGGCCGATGGGCCACTCGTGGACGGGACGGTCCGACCACATGTGGCCGCGGTAGAGCTCGGTCATCGCGGCGAGCGCCTCGGCACGGTCCAGGCCCTCGCGTTCGAGCGTCGCGACCGTGTCGATCTGCCAGCGCGCCCCGGTGCGACGCGATGCCGCCCGCCCCATGAGCACGTGCTCGTGGCGCTCGATGAGGTCCTCGTCCACGCCCAGATCGCGCAGCCCCTCGATCGCGCGGGGGATCAGCTGCTCGGTCAGGAGGTCCGAGACCTGCACGGACCCCAGTCGCGGCCAGGCGATGCGGGCCTCGAGCCCGCGGCGGGCACAGGTCGTGAACGCGTCGCGGGCCGTCGGGAACGCCATCCGCGACCACAGGGGGCGCCGTTCGTCGACCAGGTGGTGCACGAGGCCGTAGAAGAATGCGGCGTTGGCGGCCATGTCGATCGCCGTCGGTCCGCTGGGCAGCAGACGGTTCTCGATCCGCAGGTGGGGCAGATCCGTGCCGGGGTCGTAGATGGGGCGGTTCCAGCGCCACACCGTGCCGTTGTGGAGCATCAGCTCGTGCAGTCGGGGCGCCGCGCCCTCGGTGAGCAGGGGCTCGGCCGCCATCTCCCGCGACTCGGGGATGAGGGCGGGGAAGAACCGCACGTTCTCCTCGAACAGGTCGAAGAACGAGGTGATCCACCGCTCGCCGAACCACACGCGAGGCCGCACCCCCTGCTCCGCGTACTCCGGTGGCCGGGTGTCGATGGACTGGGTGAACGCCGGGATGCGGGTCTCGTGCCAGAGGCGCCGGCCCAGCAGGAACGGGGAGTTGGCGGCGAGCGCCACCTGGGGCCCCGCGATCGCCTGCGCCGCGTTCCACGTCGCCGCGAACTTCTCGGGCGCCACCTGCAGGTGCAGCTGCATCGAGGTGCACGCCGCCTCGGGGGCCACCGAGTCGAACTCGACGTCCAGACCGGAGCCCTCGCCCTCGACGAGCAGGTGGATCTCCTCGCCGCGGGCATCGAGCACCGAGGCGTCCAGTGCCGCGTAGCGGGTCCCGGGGGAGCGCCACGAGGCGTCGCTCAGCACGTCCTGGGTCAGCGTGGGCAGATGCCCGATCGCCAGCACGTGCGTGTCGGACTCCTCGGCGGCGCGTTCGGCCTGCCGCATGCGCGCCGACAGCTCGCCCTCCAGGCCCCGCAGCCCCTGCCCGCCCAGCGAGGTGACCGGGAGGTTCGTCTCGAGGTTGAAGGCACCGATCTCGTGGACGAAGTCCTCGTCGTCGAGGGTCCGGAGGATCTGCGGGGAGGTCAGCGCCGGGCGGTCCTGCGCGTCGACCAGGTTCAGCTCGAGCTCGACGCCGACGGTGCCCTCGTCGCGGAACTCCGCGTGGTCGAGATAGGTCTCGAAGATGTCCAGGTTCCGGCGCAGCTCGCGCCGGTAGCGCGTGCGTTGGCTGCGTGTGTACACGCTGCTTCCGACCTCGCGTCCCATGAGGCCTCCTGCGTCGGATCGGGGCCCGGTGCGCCGCTGGACGCTCCGGGAGTGCACCGCAGTCTAGCCAGGGGCGCGATGCCGATCAGGTCCCCACGGAGACCCGTCACCTGTCGGTCGGAGCCGTCTTCCGTACACTGCACAGGTGCACGAGCGAAGCCACACGACGACCGACCACGCCGTCCCCACCCCTCCCACCAAGGCCGTGATCCTGGCCCGGGGGCTCGGGACGAGGATGCGCCGCGCCGACGAGGGCGCGGTGCTGGACGCACGCCAGGCGCAGGTCGCGGCCTCGGGCGTCAAGGCGATGATCGACGTCGGCCGACCCTTCCTGGACTACGTGATCTCCGCGCTGGCCGACGTCGGGATCACCGAGGTGTGCCTGGTCATCGGTCCCGAGCACGATGTCCTGCGGGAGTACGCCGCCCGCACCAGCGGGGGCCGCGTCGCCGTCACCACGGCGGTCCAGGCCGAGCCCCGGGGCACCGCCGGCGCCGTGTCCGCGGCGGAGGACTTCGCGGGACAGGACCGCGTGATCGTCCTGAACTCCGACAACTACTACCCCGTCCCCGCTCTGGCCCGATTGGCCGAGGCTCCGGGAAGCGCTCTGCTGGGCTTCGACCGGCAGGCCCTCGTCGAGCAGTCGAACATCCCTGCGGACCGGGTGCGGGCCTTCGCGCTCGTCACCCAGGACGCCGACGGGGCGCTCACGGGGCTCGTCGAGAAGCCCGACGAGGAGCAGCTGGCCGCCTACGGCCAGGACACGCCCGTGTCGATGAACGCCTGGCTGTTCACGCCCGCGATCTTCCGCGCGAGCGCGCAGGTGGCGCCGTCGCCGCGCGGTGAGCTCGAGATCATCGACGCGGTCATGCTGGCGCGCGAGCACGGGGAGACCTTCACCGTCGTGCCCGTCGCCGCCGGAGTGCTGGACATGTCCTCCCGCGGAGACGTCGCCGCCGTGCAGGAGGCGCTGGCCGGCGTCGAGGTGGCCCTGTGACAGAACCCCGGTCCGCCCTCGCGCACCCCGAGGGGCCCGCCGCGACCGCGCAGGCCGCAGGGGCCGCCACGGCGCGCCCCGACCGGGTGGGCTGGTTCGTGCCCGGTCGCGTCGAGGTGCTGGGCAAGCACACCGACTACGCGGGCGGACGCTCCCTGCTGGCGGCCGTGGACCGCGGGCACACCGTCGAGGCCACGGCCCGCGACGACGACCTGCTGCGGGTGACCTCCACGATCGCCCGGGAGACCATCGTCCTGCGTCTGGACGGCGAGGACCCCGCGCACCGGGCGCCCGGGCACTGGTCCGGGTACGTGCGTACCGTGGCCGGCCGCCTCCACGCCAACTTCCCCGAGCAGCTGCGCGGCGCCGACATCACCATCGAGTCCGACCTCCCGCTGGCCGCCGGCATGTCGAGCTCCTCGGCGCTCGTCGTGGGGCTGTCCATGACGCTGCTCGAGCTCGGAGGGATCGCCACCGACCCGCGCTTCCTCGCCGAGGTCCCGGACCGTGAGCGTCTGGGGGAGTACCTCGGAACCGTCGAGAACGGGCAGAGCTACGGCACCCTGGCCGGCCACCGCGGCGTGGGCACCTTCGGCGGCAGCGAGGACCACACCGCGATGCTGTGCGCCCGCGAGGGGCGGCTCCTGCAGTACGCCTTCTGCCCCGTGCGCTTCGAGGAGCAGGTGGATTTCCCCGAGGACGCCGCGCTGGTCGTGGGCGTCTCGGGCGTCCAGGCGGAGAAGACCGGCGCCGCCAAGGACCGCTACAACCGGGTGTCGATGTCGGCCCGGGAGATCCTGGGCCGATGGAACGGCGCGACCCACCGCGATGATCCGACGCTCGGGGACGCCGTCGCCTCGAGCCCGGGGGCCCCGGCCCGGCTGCGCACGCTCGTCGAGGGCGACGCGTACCTCGAGGGCCGCCTCGAGCAGTTCCTCGTGGAGTCCGAGCTCATCGTGCCGATGGCGCTCAAGGCCCTGCGGGCCGGCGACGTCCGGGAGTTCGGACGGATCGTCGACCTCTCGCAGTACCACGCGGAGAAGGGGCTCGGGAACCAGACCCCCGAGACGATGCGCCTGTGCACCCTGGCCCGGATGATGGGGGCCCACGCCGCGAGCGCCTTCGGCGCAGGCTTCGGCGGGAGCGTCTGGGCCATGGTCGATCGCGCCGGCGCCGACGACTTCGCCCGCGAATGGATCGACGCCTACGCCGAGGAGTTCCCCGCCGTGGGCGACGCCGCGACCTGGCTCGTGACCCGCCCGGGCGCGGCCGCGCACGGCATCTGAGCTCGGCCCGAGGCAGGACGGGCACGTCCCGACGTCTGCCCGGAGGCCGGATCCGACGCCGTCCGGTGCCGCCCAGGACGCTGGATCGGCCATGATCCGATGCCGGCCCGGACGCCGGATCGGGCATGGTCGGCGGGCCGCTTCCTTCGGCGGACGCCGAGGACATCGGCGAGCGGGCCGCAGGGCCCGATGCCATGTGCGAGAGTGACGTCATGCCTTCCGGAACCACCCTGCCCTGGCCCGACGCGGCCGGTGTCCTGCCCGTCGAGCCGCTGCGGCCGGTGCTCGAACGCCTCGCCTCCCTCGCCCTGCGCCACCCCGAGGACGTGTCCCTTCTGCCCACCCGCGTCGACGACGACGGCGAGGTCGACGAGAGCACCGATCCTCCGCCCTCCCTCGAGCAGGTGGTCGAGGAGTTCGGCGGCATCACGGTGCGCGGTCGCGCCGGGCTCACCCTGCTCGTCGACGAGCGCACCGACCTCGGTCCCTACACGCTGCTGGGTGCGCCCACCACGTACTACCCGCTCCACGAGGGTGAGGACGTCGCCGTGGTCCTGACGATCGGCGAGGACGGCGCCCCCGGCGCGGTCTACGGGATCGGCGAGGATCTCGCGCCGACCCTCGCCGCCCGGGACCTCGGCGCCTTCCTGGAGCGGTACGCCGAGGCGCTGACCGCGACGCTGGACGCCCTCGACGCCGAGATCGCCCGCACGCGCGGTGCCGACGCCGTCGCGGACGACCACGCGCGCGCGGACGTCGCCGCGGAGCTCATGGACGCCCACCTGTTCCGCACGATCCTCGGCGCCCTGCCCGAGGCCGAGCGCATCACCGTGCCCGTGCACGCGGTGGGTGCCGCCGACATCGCCGAGGAGCACCTGCCCGAGGGCACCCTCGCCGTCGCCGACCTCCGGGACGCCCCTCTCGACGCGAGCGTCGCCGTCATGGACGCCGACCTCCCCGGGGACCCCGTCTACTTCCATCTGGCCTGGGACCACGCCGGTCAGGTCATCGCCGTCGTCGCAGAAGAGGACTGACCCCGATCATGAGCACCACCGACACGACCGACACCACCGCCACCATCGAGCCGAGCACCGACGGCACCGACCTCGCCGCACGCACCGCTCCCGCGGCAGCAAAGGCCGTGCCCACCGCGGCCCCCGCCCCCGTGCTGCTGCTCGTGCCCGGGATCCTCGGCGCCGTCCACGGCGAGGCGCCGTTCCATCCTGCGGATCCGGCCGCACCCCAGCTGCTCGTGACCGACCTCGGCGTCACCCGCGGCGAGGGCGTGTTCGAGACCATCGGCGTGTTCGACGGCCGGCCGATGGCACTCGACGCCCACCTCGCACGCCTGCAGCGCAGCGCCGACATGGAGGAGCTCCCGGTCCTGGACCGTGCCGTCCTCGCCGAGGCCGTCGCGGCCGCGATCGACGCTCTCGGGGCCGTCCCGGAGGCGATGGTGCGGATCCTCGTGACCGCCGGTCCCGAGCACGGCACGCCCGGGCCGGAGCGCCCCACCGCGTGGGTCCACGCCAAGGTGGCCCCTGACTACGGGCCCGAGCGCGAGGGGATCCGCGTGACCGTGCTGGACCGCGGCCTGCCCACCACGGCACCGGCCACGAGCCCCTGGCTGCTCGCCGGGGCGAAGTCGCTGAGCTACGCCGTGAACATGGCGTCCCTGCGCGAGGCCGCCCGCCGCGGCGTGGACGACGTCCTGTACGTCTCCTCCGACGGGTACGCGCTCGAGGGCCCGACCTCCACCCTCCTGGTGCGCCTCGGGGACCGGTACGTGACGACGCCGGACCACGCCGGGGTGCTGCCGGGCACGAGCCTGGGCACGGTGTTCGAGGCGCTGCGGACCGAGGGCGTGGTGTGCGAGGAGACACTGCTGACCCCCGAGCAGGTGGTGGCCTCCGACGGCGCCTGGCTGCTGTCGAGCGCACGGCTCGCGGCCCCGATCACGCACCTGGACGCCTCGGAACTCCCCGTGGACCACGCGACGAGCGCGCGACTGTCGGCGATCATCGCGGGCCGGAGCGTCTGAGGGGCCGCGCGCACCGCCGCGTCCGAGCGCGACACCGAGAGATCCTCGAGCAGGGCCTCTCGAGCGTCAGGGCGTGGTCCGGTGGGTGCGGCCCGGATCGAGATGCAGCACATCCGGTCGGTGTGGTCGTGGGTGGTCCGCGATGCCATCCTCGCGAGGAAAGGCACCCGTCCGCCGGCTCAGCGCGGCGATGGCCCGAACTCGATGGCCTCCGGCCTTCCTGTCTGGCAGGGTCGATGTCATGCCGGTGACCCCTGACTCCGCCGCGAGCATCGATCCCGCTCTGCGCGCCTGGCTGACCCGCGAGGTCGGCGCGTTCTCGCTGGTCGGCCCGTTGATCGGCGGCATCACGGGGCAGAACGTCCGGATCCGTCCGCTCGACGGGACCGGAGACCTCGTGGTGCGGAGCTGGCCGGTCGACGGCGAGGACCACGGGGTGCGGGTGCGCCGGGAGATCGCCGGGCTCGAGGCGCTCGCGGCGACGGACCTGCCGGTGCCGCGCCTGATCGCCGCCGATCCCGACGGTGCGAGCACGGGGAGTCCCACCACGGTCACGACGTTCCTGCCCGGTCAGGTGGACCTCACACCTGCCGACCCCGGCACGTGGGTCCGGAACCTGGCGGGGATGCTCGCGCGGATCCACGCGGTGCCGCCGCCCGAGCTCACGCCGTGCGAGCAGTGGACCGCCGAGGACCACGCCTGGCTCGACCTCGACCCGGGACTCGCGCGCGAGGCCCGGGCGCTGGCCGCGCGTCCCGCGGACCCGGCCGCGCAGGTGTTCGCCCACGGCGACTACCAGCACTTCAACGTCCTGTGGCACGAGGGCGACGTCTCGGCCGTCGTGGACTGGCCGACGGCGGGGCTCGCGGACCCGGGGCTGGACGTGGGGCACTGCCGGCTGAACATCGCCGTGCTGTTCTCCGTCGACCTCGCGATGCGATTCCTCGACGGCTACGAGGAGCTCTCGGGGCGGAAGGTGGATCCCGCCGCGGACCTGCGGCGACTGCTGAACTTCGACGCCTCGTGGCCCCGGTTCCTCCCGGCGCAGGTGGCCGGACGGGTGCCCGTCGACGGGCCGGGCATGGCGGGGCGGATGCGCGAGACCGTCGCCCGCACGCTGCGGCGCGCGGGCTGACCTGCTCGGGGTGTCGCCCGACCGGGCGCGCGGCTCGCCCCGACCGGCCCCGACGGAGACCGATGCCGCCCGGTCCGTCGGCGATGCGGCGCGGCCCGATTCCCTCGCGGCGGGGTCACGCGCCGGCGAGCACCGCCCGCGCGAGATGCACGTCCAGCACGATGGTGTCGAGCGCCCCGGACCGCAGCACCCCGAGCACCCCGGGTGCCTTCTCCGCACCCGCCGCGACGGCGACGACCTCCGGGATCCGCGCCAGCTGCGGGAAGGACACCGCGAGCACGCGGTCCGCGGTGGGCGGTCCCAGGGGAGTGCCATCGAGGTCGACGAACCTCCCGCAGACATCGCCCGCGGGTCGCTGGGCATGCACGATCGCGCGCTCCTCGGCGGTCAGGGCCATGGCCTCGAGCAGCCGCGGGGAGGAGTGCAGCCCCGTCGAGCCGATCCCCACGAGCGCGAGCTCGACCTCGGCGGCCGCCGCGAGCACGCTGCGGATCGACGTCTCCCGCAGGAGCGTCGAGGACGCCGCGGCGGACTCGAGGATCGCGGGGGCGAACAGCGGCTCGGGACGCGCGCCCAGCCGCGCGGCCAGGACCCGCAGCACGGAATCCCCGGAGTCGAGCTGATCGAGGTCGCTCATGCCGCCCACCAGCGGCAGCACGCGCGGCGCGGGCCGCAGGCGCACGGGCTCGAGGTGGGCCACGACGCTCTGCACGCTCTGGCCCCACGACACGCCGATCGACCGCAGGGACGGCGCACGCTCGCGCAGCAGGGCCGCGGCGGCCCGCGCGACCGAGTCCAGCGCCTGACCGCGCCCGCCGGTGACGACCACCGCCTCGGTGAGCGCGAAGCGGGCGGCGAGGGCCTCGCCGAGGGCATCGTCCCGTACGGGCGGCGCGTCGGGGTCGGTGATCGTGATCTCGACGATGCCCCGCTCCTTGGCCTGGGCGAGGATCCGCGACACGTTCGAGCGCGAGAGCCCCAGCACGCGGGCGACCTCCGTCTGGGACAGGCCGTCCTCGTGGTAGAGCCGCGCGGCCTGGACCACGGTGGCCGTGTCGCGGGGTGCGGGCATCGGGGCTCCTTCGGGGAGGGGGACGGGCGGTCGAGCCGGGTGGAGCGAACAGGGCGGGATGCGGCGGTCGGATGGGCGGGGGGGGGGGCGGAGTGGCGGACGGCTCGGCCCCGAACGTGCGCCGCGGGTGCGTCGGAGGTCGGCCCTCCGGGTGCCAGGGTACGCACGGACGTGCACACCCGCGGCATGAGACCCTGGCGGGCCACACGAGACGAGGGGCGGCCGATGGGGACGTGCAGCGATGGCGGAACGGACGCAGGCCTGAGCACCGGCACCGGCACCGGCACCGGCGACGAGGTCGACGGCTCGGGCGGCGCCCACGACGCCCCCGTCCTCGCGCCGATCCCCGGGGCGCTCATCGCCCGATCCGGGGCGAGGACCGCCGCCGCGCTGCTCGGCGAGCTCTCCGATCGCCTGCGGGGACTGGGCGCCGTGACCCCAGGATTCCGCGACGCGGTGATCGCTCGCGAAGAGAGCTACCCGACGGGTCTGCCCACCGTGATCGGCACCGCCATCCCGCACACGGATCCCGAGCACGTGCGGGTCCCCGGGGTCGCCGTCGCGACCCTCGCGGCCCCCGTGGAGTTCCGGCAGATGGGCGCGCCGGCGCAGACCGTCGCGGTGCGCCTGGTGGTCATGCTCGTGCTCGACGCCGACGGTCTGCACACCCAGCCCCTGCGCCTCCAGCGGCTCATCGGCCGTCTGCAGGACGAGGCCGCGGTCACCGAGGTGCTCGCGGCCCACGACGACGCCGATCTCACCGCGCGCGTCAGCGGCTGGCTCGCCGGCGGGGCCTGATCCCGGCGGTGACGAGCGCCGCGACGAGCGTCAGCGCCGCACCCAGCACCGTCGTGAGCTGCAGGTGGTCGCCCGCTGCCGGGGCCAGGAGGTCCAGGGCCACGGAGCCGAGGATCTGCCCGGCGATCGTCGCCATGGCCAGGGTGAGCACACCCAGCGGCGCCGCGAGGTAGGCGGCCATCGCGATGAAGCCGACACCGATCACCCCACCCAGGTACAGCAGCGGGTTCGCGGGCAGTGCGGACGGGCCGCGACCGACCACGAGGCCGTGGACCAGCGCGGCCACGACGAGCGCGGCCGTGCCCATGACGAAGTTGGCGAGCGTCGCCACGAGGAAGTGCCCGCTGTGCTGGGACACACGGCCGTTGACGGCCTGCTGGAGCCCCATGGCGACGCCCGCGACCATCGGCAGGGCCAGCAGGTACCACGGGGCCGACGTCGAGACGCCGCCGGACATCGCCAGCGCGACGGCCGCGACCATGAGCGCCGCACCGATCACGCGCGGCGGGGTGAGTGCCCGGGAGCCGCCCGGACCCAGACCCACCCGGTCCACGATCAGCCCGGTGACGGTCTGACCGGCCACGACGCACACGATGAACAGCGCCACCCCGATCATCGCGACCGACAGACCCTGCCCGAGCACGAAGGTCGCGCCGCCGACGCCGCCGAGGGCGAGCGGCCACGGGAATGCGCCCGTGCGGAGGTCGTGCCGGAACGCGGCGGTCCGCCCGCGCAGAGCCCGGGAGGCCAGCACGATGGCCAGGACGATCACGAGCCCGGTCCCGAAGGAGATCGCGGCGGCGGTGAACCCGTCGTCGATGTCCGTGGCCAGGCGCGAGTTGATGCGGGACTGGACGGACGCGAGCACGCCGCCGACCACGGCCAGCGGGAGGGCCCAGGCGGGGGAGCCGGAGCGGTGGGGGGCGGCGGGTGCTGTGCCATGCGGAGCGGAAGCAGGGGTCACGCGTTCCGATGTTAGGCCTGGCGGCGAGCCCGTGGGTGCCTCGGCGACCCCGGGCATCAGACCCGACGCAGCAGCAGCGAACGATCGAGCCGCTCGACGACCTCGCCGGTCGGCACGATCACCGCACTGCGGTGCTCGCACAGGGCTTCGACCTCCCAGACCGCGGGGTCCAGGCCCAGCTCGGCGACGGTCTCGACGCCCGTGCTGGCCCGGGCCGGGGTGTCCGCGTCGACGGACGGCAGGACGTGAGAGAGCACGAAGAACCGGCCGTCCTCGGCGACGAGCCGTGACGCATCCCGCAGCAGGTTCTCCCGGAGGTCCTGGGACGGAGCATGCAGGTAGCTCGTCGTCACGAGGTCGAACCGTGCATCCGCGGGCAGTCCGCGCAGGCCGTCCGCGGTGAAGCGCAGCCGGTCCTCGGGGACGTGCGCGGCGCGAGCGTCCTCCTGGGCCCGGGCGATCGCCGTCGAGGACACGTCCACGCCGGTGGTGTCCCAGCCGTGACGGGCCAGCCAGATCGCGTCCGCCCCCTCCCCGCAGCCGATGTCCACCGCGGTGCCGCGGACGGGCACCTCGCGCTCTGCGGAGCCCTCGTCGTGCGCGGAGGTCTCGCCGTGCGAACGGGCCGCGCGGTCGGCGGGCCCTGACGTGGACGACAGCGCCTCGACGAGTGCCGGGTTGGCCCGACCCGTCCAGCGACGGGCGGTCCGGGAGTAGACGTCCTCCCAGAAGCCGTCCTCGGCGAGGTCCGGCCAGGTCGTCGCCCCGAACAGCGCGAGGTCCCCGTCCTCCTCGACCAGCGCGGCGTTGACCGCGCCGCCCACCATCGACGCCTGACCGGCGGCACCGGGGACGTTCAGCCGCGGATCGACCACGTTCCCGGCCGCCCAGATCCGGGGGGGCTGGTGCGTCCGTTCGCGTCGACCTGCAGGAACGAGCCCACCAGGGTGTCGACGCGCACGGGGGCGATCTCCGCGAGGAACCTGTCGCGCGGCTGCAGCGCGGGTGACACGAGGAGCGCGTCCAGCGGGTGCACGGTGCCGTCGGCGGTGCGGATCCCCGTGAGCCGTCCCCCGGTGCTCTCGGCGGCGACGGCCGGGTCCTCGACGACGACGACGCCGCGTGCGGCCAGCCGCCCGCGGGCCTCGCGGGGCAGTTCCGCCCCGGCGGCCAGGAACACCGTGAGGTCCTCGCTCCACTGGCGGGCCAGGAGCGCCTGGTGTGCAGACATCGGGGACGTGGCCAGGACCCCCAGGCGGCGTCCGCGCACCTCCCAGCCGTGGCAGTACGGGCAGGCGAACACGTCGCCGCCCCACAGGGCGTCGAGGCCGTCGATCCCGGGCAGGTGGTCCTCGATGCCCGAGGCCACGAGGACGGAGCGCGTGTACACGACGTTCCCCTCGCCGTCGTCGCCGTCCACATTTCCGTGCCCGTGCCCGTGCCCGTGCCCGTCCTCGTTCCCGTCGCCGTTCCCGATGTCCTTCTCCCGGCGGACGGCGAGTCCCCGCGTCACCTCGCGGATGGAGGCGACCTCGCCGGTGACCACCTCCACGTCGTAGTGCTCCAGCTCGGCGCGGCCCCGGGCCAGGAGCTCCAGGGGCGGCATCCCGTCGAGTCCCAAGGCGCCGTGCATGTGCGCGGCGAAGCGGTTGCGGGGCCTCCCTGCGTCGATCACGAGCACGCGGCGGCGCGCCCTCCCGAGCAGCAGGGCGGCGCTGAGACCGGCGGTGCCGCCGCCGATGACGACGGTGTCGTATGCGCGTGGCGCGTCCGCGGCGATCGCGTGGGGTGTGTGGATGTCGTGCTCGGGAGCGTGATCGGGCGTGCCATGCGCGGGGGTGGCGTGGCCGGGAGCGTCGTGGGCGGGGGTGGTCGAAGCCGTCATGGGCTCAGGGTCCCCGGGTGACGGGCGTGCTGCAAGATCGCTTGCGGGAACGGCAAAGCGCGCCGCGGTGCGAACCCGCGGCCCGGGTGCGAGGGGGATTCACGGGGACCGTCATCTCGAGGGCGTGCGGCCCGCGGGTCCCGTCGACCGTCCGCGGGCTGTCGACCTCGGTCTGCGGAGGAGCTTGCATGAACCTGACTGTGCAGGCCCACGCCCTCCGAGTTCAGAGGGCTCGGGCGTCCTGAGTCAGGTTGGTGCAGGCATGTCGTTCGTCCTCCACCGACGCGCGCCCGCGCGGGACGTCGGCGCGGACGGGACGCGGACGCGACCTCGGTCCTCACCGACTCGCCGCACATCGTCGCCGCCTAGGCTTCCGCCATGTCCACCCTGCTGCTGGTCCACGGCCCGCCCGGCGTCGGGAAGTCCACCGTCGCCGCCGCACTCGTGCGCGACCGTCCCCTCGCCCTCCTGCTCGACGTGGACCGGATCCGACACGACCTGGGCCGCTGGGACGAGGACCTCGACGCCGCGGGACGCCAGGCGCGCCGCCTCGCGCTCGCCCTCGCGCACCGCCACCTCGCCGACGGCCACGACGTCGTGGTCCCG
This sequence comes from Brachybacterium sp. AOP25-B2-12, assembly GCF_052378625.1. NCBI lineage: Bacteria > Bacillati > Actinomycetota > Actinomycetes > Micrococcales > Dermabacteraceae > Brachybacterium > Brachybacterium sp. AOP25-B2-12. Next base: position 140,495 of record NZ_JBQSXW010000006.1, read on the forward strand.
CAGTTCCTCGTCCGCCCGGAGTTCGCCGAGGACCTCCGTGCGGTCGCGGCGAAGCTGGGGGTACGGTTCGCCGAGGCGTGCCTGGTGCTGGACGCGGAACCGCTCGCCGAGCGCCTGCGCGAGCGTCACGAGACCCCGGACCGCCCCGAGCACGCCGCGCTGAACGCCCTGGTGGGAGCGGCCGATGCGCCGTCCCTCGTCGAGCGTGTCGCCGCGTTCGTCGGCACGCGACCGGGCGCCGCACTGATCGACGCCGGCGGGAGCCTGGACCAGGTCACCGACCGTCTCGCCCCGCTGCTCGACGCGCCTCTGCCGGGCCGGGTCTCTCTCACGCCGCTGGTGGTCGAGGACGCCGAGGCGTACGTCGACGGGGAGGACGAGGAGATCGTGCGGTGGCTCAGCGGCGGCCGCAGCACCGTCGACCGCACCCGCGCCTTCATCCGCGAGCTCGACGCGCGCTCGGCACGGGGCGCCGCCAAGCGGGCGTTCACCATCCGGCTGGACGGGAGGGTCGCCGGCTCGATCGACCACGACGCCGAGGTCACCGACGGCCTGGATCCCGGTGACGTGAACCTCGCCTACGGGGTGCATCCCTGGGCGCGGGGACGCGGCGTCGCGGTGCGCGCCGTCGAGCTGATCTGCGCGCGGCTCCGCGAGCAGGGAGCAGTGGCCGCGGTGATCCGCGCGGACCTCGACAACGTCGCCTCGCTGCGCGTGGCCGAACGTGCGGGGTTCCGGCCGGTACGGGAGATCGTCTCGGAGATCGACACGGACGAGGAGGGCCGCGCCGCCCGGATGAGGGTGCTCCGCCGGGCGCTGTGATCCGGCCGCGCTCCCGCCCCGCTACCCTCGACCGCAACGTTTCTCATCGGTCCGCCCCCCTGACACACCCCCCGACAAGGACCTGCCCATGCCCCCCACACGCCACGCGGCGCGCCCTCGTCGCTCCGGGCGCGCCCTGACCATCGTCCTCGCGGTGCTGTCGGTCCTGGCGGTCGTCGCGGGCGCGGTGATGCTGACCCACCAGGCGGTCGAGACGTCCGAGGCGCCCAAGGACCTCGACGGCAACGCCGTCCAGCTCGAACCGGCCGACGTCCCGCCGCCCGAGGTGGCGGACCGGATGGAGGTCCAGGACGCCCCGGCCCAGGGCGGGCCGCGGCTCGCGATCCCGTCGGCCTCCCTCGACGTGCCGCTGGGCTCGCTGCTCGCGGTCGACGGGGAGATCACCCCGCCCGGCTTCACCCAGGCGTACGCGGTGCGGAACCTGGGGGTCGGCACCGAGCACGCCGCGGACGGCACCGTCTACGTCGTCATGCACTCCGTCCAGCACGGCAACGCCCCCGGCAACGCCGTGATCGACGTGGACACCGGCGCCGTCTCCGTCGCGGACGGCGCGAAGATCCAGGTGGGGGACCTGCACTACACGGTCACCGGCTCCCTGACCGTCGGCAAGGGCGAGCTGGCCTCCCGCGCGGATCTGTGGAGCGACGACCCGGGGCGCCTCGTGCTCATCACGTGCCTCCAGCGCACGGAGGGCCGGTCCCTGGACAACGCCGTGATCATCGCCCAGCTCGACGGCTGAGCACCGCGGATCGCCCCACGGTGCCGTCCGCCCGGAAGGTGAGGACCGCTGGAGCGACGACGACGGCGCGATCCGTGTCCGCTCGATCGTCAAGCGCCCGCTGGACGTGCGCCTCCCGCAGGTCCGTAGACTCGACGCCGTCACCGAACACCGAACCAGGAGGTCACCCATGGCACCGTCCGCATCCGACAACTGGGACCGCGAGGACACCGACGGCCGCGATCCGGCCGAGGAGTCGAGCCTGGAGAGCGCCGTCGACGACGGCGCCGACCCCGAGGACGGCATCCTCGACGAGGACGACGGCCCCTCCGACGCCGAGGTCGCCGAGGAGGAGAAGCAGGATCCGACGACGGACGACGTGTCCTTCGAGGTGGGCGGCTCCGACGAGGCGCCCGAGGACGACGGCATCGCGCCCGGAGCCGAGGGCCGGTACGGCTCCGGCATCGAGGGCGCCGATCAGATCCTCGAGGAGGAGCGCGTCCGCGCCGACGGCACGCAGGGCCAGGAGTGGGGCGACTTCGAGGACCAGGACGGCCAGGACGACTCCGCGGCCGCCGAGCAGGGCAACCGCGACGAGGACGAGATGGTCTCCGAGGGCGACGACGCCCGCGAGGTCGCCGAGCTGGGCGGGGACGACTGGGACGTCGACGCCGTGCGCGAGTCCGATGAGCCGGCCGACGAGGACCGCCTGGCCCAGGGCCTGGACATCGACGGCGCCGCCGCCGACCTCACGGGCGACGTCGACGGGGAGGACCCCCTCGCGGGCGGTCCCACCGGTCGGTGAGCGCGACGGTCGACAGCTCCGGCGGCGCGGGGACCCTGCATCCCGACGGTCCCCGTGTGGGCGTGCGCGCGGCGATCGTCCGCGACGCGAAGATCCTGCTCAACCACTATCGCGTGCGGGGGCAGGACGTCTATGACCTGCCCGGCGGCGGCCAAGAGCACGGCGAGACGCAGGAGAGCGCCCTGATCCGCGAGTGCGTCGAGGAGATCGGCGCGCGCGTGACGGTCTACGGGCTCGCCTGCATGTACGAGCGGCTGGTCGACCACGCCCCCCGCACGGGGGACGAGATCGGCCTGTTCCACCAGCTCGACGTGGTGCGCTGGTGCGGCCTGGCACCGGGGGAGGAGCCGGGCCTGGGCACGGTTCCGGACCACAGCCAGGTCGGGGTCGCATGGCTCCCGATCCGGGACCTCGGCGAGCACACGGTGCTGCCGGTGGAGCTGTCCGCGTGGCTGCGTGCGGACCCGAGCTCACGCCCGGTGTGGCTGGGCAGCCTGTCGGCCTGACGAGCCGGAGAGCCGGACGCCGATGCTGGCGCCGCCCAGTGAGCCCGAGGGGTCGAAGCCGACGCCGCCCGCCCGGTGCGCCCGAGGACGCCCCCGCCGATCACCACCGCCCCGCCACCCGAGAGGACGCCGATGCCGATCCCGACCGCCGCCGCCCCCGCCGCGACAGCGATCTCGTGGTGCCTCCTGGCCGGTGACGGCCGCGAGCTCGCCTCCCACGACGCGGACCGCCCGTACTACGCCGCCAGCACGATCAAGCTGCACGTGCTCCTGGCCGCCCTGCGCGCCGTGGAGGCGGGGACGCTCGACCTCGACGCCCAGGTCCCGGCCACCCGCACCTTCACGGGGGTCGACGGCGCCGCGTTCACCCTGGGCGGCGACCACCTGGACCCCACCCATCCCGCCGAGGGCACCCCGATCGCCCTCCGCGAGCTGCTGGTGCGGATGATCGATCGCTCCAGCAACGAGGCCACCGACCACGTGCTCGCCCTCGTGGGCCTGGACGCCGTCGCGGCCGAGATCGCCGGCCTGGGCCTGCGGGCCACGCGGGTCGAGCGGGGCATCGGCGATCCCGCCGCCCTGGCACGGGGCCTCACCAACGAGACGAGTGCCCGGGACCTCGCGCGGACGATGCGGGCGATCATCACCGGGGACGGCCTGGCCGCGCCGTCGCGCGAGCTGGCCCGCGCCGCGCTCGCCGCGCAGCGCATCCGGATCATCTCGGCCGCCCTGCACACGGCCGTGCCCACCTTCACCAAGTCCGGCTCGATCGACGGCTTCCGGCACGATGTCGCCGCCGTCGGGGACCCCGATGCGGGAGCCCGCGTGCTCGCGGTTCTGACCGCCGGATGGCCCGAGGTACGGGCCGATGCGCACATCGGGCGCGTGGCACGGGGCCTCCTGCCCGATCTCGCGGGCTGAGCGGTCAGCCCGCGAGTCCCAGCCGTCGCGCCCCCGCGTACTCCCCGGCCGTGTCGTACTCGGTGAGCGAGACGATCTCGACGCTGCGGGCCGCGTTCGGGGCGTGCAGGATCCGATCGTCGCCCACGAACACCGCCACGTGCCGGATCTTCTCGGTGCCGGCCCCGGAGGAGAAGAACACCAGGTCACCGCGCTGGAGGTCCGCGCGCTCGACCGGGGCCAGACCCGAGACGTCGCGCTGGGGACCGGCGTCGCGGGCGATCGTGATCCCGTGGTGGCGCAGCAGCGTGTAGGTGAACCCGGAGCAGTCGAAGCCGTAGGCGCTCACGCCGGCCCACAGGTAGCGCAGCCCCAGGAACCGCTCGCCGGTGGCGATGATGTCCTCGACCGTGGGGGAGGGCGGGAGCTCGTCGTGATCGCGCACCACCACGTCGGCGGCGGGGATCGAGGCGGCGCCGAGGGCCGGGACCGCCACCTCCACGCTCTCGCCGTGCACCGCGATCATGGGCAGCACCGTGTCGAAGGAGACCGGGAGGGTGACCTCCCCGGCGGTGACGGTGCTGGTGCGGGCCGTGACGGTGGCGGTGGCCCAGTACCGGGCGCGGTGGGAGAACTCCTCGTCGACCACGAGGTGCCACAGCGGCACCCACCCGGGGTAGCCGCGCTCGTCGCGGGGCGTGGGCTGTGCGGTCACGACGATCCGTGCCCAGTCGCCGTCGATCTCGTCGACGATCACGGCGCTGCCGAGGACGGCCTGCGTCTCGAGCTTCCCGGTGAGCCAGCGGCGGCTCTCGGTGTCGGGCAGGTTCGCGTTCCAGGCGTCGAGGTCCACCCGTTCGAGGATCGCGGGATCGTCGGTCCCGGGGCGGTTCAGGCCGGGCTCGGTCCACACCGTGGTGGCGGTGACGGCGACGACCGCGTGCGCGCCCGGCGCGGGGCGTCGCACGGGGATGCCCGCGGCGGACAGCGCGCCGGGCGCGACCGGCCCGCCCCGGGTTCCGGCCGCGTCGGCGGCGCGCGCCGCGGTCGTCGCGGCCGCAGGGCCGGCGGCGAGCCCGGCGGTGGCCAGGCCCAGGGCGCCCGTCGCGGCCAGGCGCAGCCCGGTGCGGCGGTCGATGCGCGGCGCCCCGGACATGGGCCACGTGCTGGTCGGGCGGTGCGCGGCCTGCGCGTCGGGCGTGCTGGCCGTGGTGTCCAGGGCCTGCGAGTCCGGGGTGCGGGGGGAGGATGTCACGAGGGTCTCCTTCGGGGCGGTGCCGTCATGGGCGGGGTCGCGGTCGGGTCGTCGTGCCCGTCAACCCTCCCTGATCCCGGGCGGGGAGTCGACCCCTTCAGGCCCCTGCGGGGCATCGATACCGGGGTCGGGCGTCTGAGCTGCCGCGGGATCCGACCCCACATCGGCCCCTGGCTCGAGCCTGTCCAGACCGAGCCCCGGCCCGCCGAGCAGCGCGAGCTCGGCGCCGTCCTGCCGGTAGCCGCCGCGGGGGAGGTCCGAGGTGAACCAGGCGGGCGGGTCCAGGTCGATCATGGTGATCGCCGGGTGGGCGAAGGCCAGGTGGGCTCCCGCGGTGATGGAGATCCGCGGCTCCATCATCGCGCCGACCATGCAGGTCAGGCCCGCCTCCTGCGCGACGTCCGCGATCGCGAGGGCCTGGCCCAGCCCGGCGGCCTTGGCGAGCTTGATGTTCAGCATGTCCGCGGCATCGGCGTCCACGATCCGGCGTGCATCGTCGGCAGTCCACACGGCCTCGTCGGCCATGATCGGCGTGCGCACCGCCGCACGCACCCGGGCCAGCGCCGCGAGGTCCCCGGCCGGCACCGGCTGTTCGACGAGGTCCACGGGCAGGCCGTCGGCCTCCAGACCGCCGATGATCTCGATCGCCTGGTCGGCGTCCCAGCCCTGGTTGGCATCCAGGCGCAGGCGCACCTCGGGCGCGGCGTCGAGCACCGCGGCCAGGCGCCGACGGTCGTGCTCGACGTCCCGGCCCAGCTTGATCTTGAGGATCCGGTCCCCGGAGGCGACGGCGTCGCGGGCATGGGCCGCCATGGTCTCGGGATCCTCGAGCGAGATGGTCATGTCGTTGGTCAGCGTCCCGCCCAGGTGCCCGCCCAGCAGCTCGACCAGCGGCACCCCGAGGCTGCGGGCCACGGCATCGTGCAGGGCCACGTCCAGGGCGCTGCGTGCGCTCGTCGCGCCGTCGAGCGCACGGGCTATGCGGTCGGAGAGCTCGCCCGGCGTGCCGGTGGCGCCCTCGAGGGCCTGGCGCAGCGGCCCCGCGAGCGCGGCGGCGATGGTCGCGGCGGATTCCCCGGTCACGGCCACCGTCTCGGCGGCGGAGCCCTGGCCCACGGTCCCGTCGGCCAGCTCCACCTCAGCGACGACGTACTCGACGGACTCCGTGCGCCGCGCGGCGGTCACGAAGGGACGCAGCAGGGGCGCCCTGTGCCGGTGATGGCGTACGGCCACGACCGTCACGGGACGCGCCTCGCGGATGAGGGCGCCGCGCATCAGAAGGACCCCATGATGCGGGCGGCGAAGAGCCCCACGAACGTCCCGATGAACGTCCCGATCAGCGCGAACAGCACGCCCACGGGCACCAGCTGGCGGTTGAAGGCGCTCGCGACCACCGGCGCCGAGGCGATGCCGCCGACGTTGGCGGTCGAGGCGACCGCGAGGGAGAACAGCTCGACCCGGAACAGCTTGGCGTAGACGACCATGATCGCCGCGTGCATCACCAGCACGATCGCGCCGATCAGCAGGTACAGCGGTGCCTGCGTGATCGCCGAGAAGTCCGAGCCCGCGGCGATCTGACCGATCACCACGAACAGCATCAGCGAGGCGACCTCCCCGGATCCGGCGGTCCGGCCCAGCGGCGTGACGGCGACGACCAGCCCCAGCACGGACACGAAGATGATCGACCACGTGGTGGCGTTGATGACGACGCCGATCTCGGGCAGGTGCTGGCCCAGCCAGATCGAGAACGTCGAGACGAGGATCGATCCGAAGGCGGTGATCGCGAGCGATGCGACCGTGATCGGCCTCTTCTCCTCCTCCTCGGCGCCCGCGTGGACGTCGAGGTAGGAGGTGTCGGCCTTGGTCCAGCGGTTGAAGCGGTCCGACAGCGGCACGGAGCCGAACATGAGCATGAGCCAGATCGAGTACATGATCGTGTCGGTGATCAGGGCGTAGCCGAAGATGTTCTCGGGCGCCTGCAGGATGTCCTGGACGGCCACCATGTTGGCGCTGCCGCCGTTCCACGAGGCCAGCAGCGCGCCGAGCACCTTCCAGGCCTCGGGGTGCAGGGCGGCGCGGAACACCGCGTAGACGCCGATCATCGAGACGGTGATCGAGGCCGAGGCCACGAACATCGTGAGCAGGAGCTTGGGGCCCAGCTTGATGATCTTGCGCAGGTCGCAGCCGAACAGGAACAGGAAGATCATTGCGGGCAGCACGACGTCCTTGACCTGCTTGATCGGCTCGCGGGTCGCCTCGTCCTGGCCGAACACGCCCAGGGAGTTGAGCGTGGCGCACAGCAGGTACATGAGCACCATGCCGGGGACGTAGCGGAACAGCTTCCAGCCGGTGGTGCGCTCCAGGACGATGATGACGCAGGACAGGCCCAGCAGGACCCCCAGCATCATGAGGCCGTCGGTGATCATGGTTCTCCTCGGGGACGGGGACGGGAAGCGCCGGCCGTCGCGCCCCGGATCCGGGGACAAGAAAATCGGAAGCACCAGGGACCGGCACCTCGGACGAGGTGGGGTCGTGGTGCTCCCGACGGGTTCCGGTTCGGTGAGGTCCCGGGCGGACGGACAGCGGTATGGGGTTATGCGGCGGGATCCGCCGAGAGGTCGCGGTACTTCGCGGCGGCGCTGCGCACGGATGCGACGAGCGCCCTCTGCGAGGAGCCGTGGTACCTCTCGGTGATGGACCCTGCCAGGGCGTCGTCCTCGAGGAGGGGCCGTCCCACCAGCAGCTCCTTCACGAAGGAGACCGTGAGGGGGAGGGTGGCGGTGCAGTCCGCATCGAGGATGACGTGGGACCCAGTATCGACGACGAGGCCGACGAAGAACATGCCGTACTGGGTGGTGATCGGATTGTTACCGGGAGACTTGGCCTCGCCGGTGAGGTAGATCGTGGGCATCCGGGGAGCCTATCGGGGGGCGGTCCGCGGGGCGTGAACTCCGCAACCCGGCCTCCGCGGCCCGCCGCACCGCCGCGGTCAGCCTCTCCACCCGCGCCGAGGACAGCGTCCACGTCTGCCAGTGCAGGTCCACGTCCTCGTGTCCCCGTCGGTCCAGCAGCACGAGCGAGCCGTCGGCCAGCTCGGTGCCGAGCTGGGTCTGCGGGATCATCGCCCAGCCCAGGCCGGCCTTGACCGAGGCGAGAAACCCCTCGGAGGAGGGGACGATGTGCGACGGCGGGGAGGTGTCGACGCCATGGCGCAGCAGCAGCCGGCGCTGCAGCTCGTCCTTGGCGTTGAAGGCGAGCACGGGCATGCGCGCCCAGTCGATCCGGGTCCCGCGGGTGAAGCGGCGACAGAGCTCGGCGGAGGCCAGCGGGACGTAGCGCATCGCGCCGAGCGGCTCGACGCGGCACCCCGTGACCGGGACAGGGTCGGAGGTGACGGCACCCAGCACGTCCCCGCGCCGCAGCAGGTCGCTGCTGTGGTCCTGGTCCTCGACGTGCAGGTCGATGGTCGTGTCCTCCCAGGTCGCGGCCGCGGCGAGGACCGGCACGAACCAAGTCGCCAGCGAGTCGGCGTTGATCGCGATCGGGGTGGCCGTGCGCCGCTCGCCGCCCACGCCGAGCTCCTCGCGGGTCTCGGCTTCGAGCGCCTGGATCTGACGCGCCATCCGCAGCAGCACCGCGCCGGTGTCGGTGGGCGTGCAGGGCGCGGTGCGCCGCACGACCACCTGGCCGATGGAGCCCTCGAGGGCCTTGATGCGCTGGCTGACGGCGGACGGGGAGATGCCCAGCTCGAGCGCCGCGTCCTCGAAGCTGCCCTCGTCGACGACGGCAAGGAGGGTCCGCAAGTGCTCGAAGTTCATGAAGCGATGCTAAGGCACAGTGAAGATCCGTCGTTTGTCTTCATCGATGCGACTCATTAGCGTCCCCGGCATGTGGAGCGTCTGGGGAAGCGGACTGATGTCCGGGCTGGTGCTGATCGTGGCGATCGGCGCGCAGAACGCGTACGTGCTGCGCCAGGGTCTGCGGCGGGAGCACGTGGGCGTCGTCGTGGCGGTGTGCGTCGTCGGCGACGTGCTGCTGATCCTCGGCGGCACCGCCGGGATCGGGGCACTCGTGACAAGGTTCCCCGTCGCGCTGGACGTGCTGCGCTGGGGCGGGGCCTGCTACCTGATCTGGTACGCGGTGCGCTCGTTCCGGTCTGCTCTGAAGCCCTCGGCGCTGACCGAGGAGGCGCCGCGCTCCTCGGGATCGGTGCTGGTCACCACCCTCGCGCTGACCTTCCTGAACCCCCACGTGTACCTCGACACCGTGGTGCTGCTGGGCAGCCTCGCCAATCAGCAGGGGCCCGACCTGCGCTGGCTCTTCGCCGCCGGCGCCGTGCTCGGGAGCATCCTCTGGTTCGGCGGGCTGGGGCTCGGCGCGCGCGCCCTCTCGGGGCCGCTGAGCAGGCCGCTGACGTGGAAGCTGCTGGACCTGGGCTGCGGGATCGTCATGCTGGCCCTGGCCGCGAAGCTGATCGTCGGTGGCGTGCACGGATGATCGGGCGCGGTGGGGCCCTGCGTGGTGATCGACTCTCCGCGACGTGCTCCTGGGGGCGCGGGTGGTCACGTGCGGGGTGGGCCCCGGCGGTGCGCGCGACCGACCCGGTGCAAGGAGACGCCCCGGAAGGTGCGCGCGACCGGCCCGGCGCGGCGTGACGCGTTCCTTGGCGGTGGCGGCCGATCAGGCGCGCGGTGCTTCCTCGCGCGGCGCGAGCTGCTGATCCGGTGCGCCGCGAGCCTCGCCTGTGAACCACCGCGACGACGCCGCGGCGAGCCGTTCGAGCGGCCCTCGCCCCGCGAAGGCGGCCCATGCCGTGCAGGCCAGGACCACTCCCACCACCAGGGCCAGCGACACCAGGGAATCCATGATGACTCCACCCGGGCCGATGATCGCGAGGATCACCAGCGCGTGCCCGGTGTAGGCCGTCAGCGGCATCGACCCCGGTGCGGACAGCGGCAGCAGCACCCAGCGCAACGGCCTGCCCAGGAGCATCATCAGGCCGATGACCAGGAGCGCCAGCCCACCGGACGTGATGATCTCGAGCGTGGATCCCGAGTGCGGGGACGGATCCAGCGCCGCCGTGGCGACCATCCGCAGCGGATCGGTCTGCAGCAGCCGTTCGCCGTAGCCGGACCAGCCCCCGCCCATGACGGCGGAGGGGTCCTCCGAATCCGTGGTCGACACCTCGTCCTCGGGAACGCAGTACACCTCCCGGAACTCGTCGCTCGGGGGATAGCAGACCAGGGCCGTCCCATCGATCTCACCGAAGGGCACGGGGTCGAGCTCCTCCTCGGCGGCAGAGCTCGACGACGCGGACCAGACGCCGGTCTCGGCCGCCACGAAGCCGACCAGGCCGGTCACGAACGCGCTGATCAGCACCCCCAGCAGGGCCAGGGCGGCGCCGATCGTGGCGATCGCCGCCGCGACCTTCGCCCGGGTCAGGGGAAGGCGCCCGGCCGCCATCCCGAGCAGCATCAGCGGCATCCATGTGGTGAAGCGATAGGTGCCGGTCACCAGCAGGCCGCTGCCCGCGGACATCGGCTCCAGCGCGAGCACGCCGAGGATCGCCACCGTGACGGGCCCCAGGAGAGCCAGCGGGACGGCGACCGCGATCAGCCGGGAAGGGCGCAGGCGCAGGAACGGCAGGGCGGCCACGTACAGGAGCCCGTAGAAGGTGAGGATCACGACGATCCCGATCCCGAGCAGCTCGAGCACGAGGCCGATCACGAAGATCGCCGCGCCCCGGCCGAGCAGCGCCAGGCGCAGACGGGGCAGGTCGGCCGGGTCCGGGGGTCGCTCGCGCCCGGTGAGCAGGGCGATCGACACCCCGGCGAGCACCGCGAAGAGGATCGAGGAGTTGCCGTTGACCACCTGAAGCCAGCTCAGGGGGTCCCCGAGGGACAGCGGCGGCAGTGCGGCGGTGTGCGCCACGATCATGCCCAGGATCGCGAGGCCCCGGGCGGCGTCGATGCCGGTGAGACGGGGCGGGGAGACCAGTCGCTGCAGGCGGGCGCGGGGGCCGGATGCGGCGTGGAGGGTCGGCGAGGGGAGCGCCACGGAGGAGGTCGTCATCCGCGGAGCGTAGAGCGGCGCAGCCCTCCGTGTCCGCCGGTCGTGCACGGGTTGCTCCCGGAACCGTGGATTCGGGATCCCCGGAGGTCTGACGTGCGGAGGATGTCAGGGATCACCGGGCGGTGCTCGGCGGAGACCAGTGGGGTGGTCGGGTCGCCAGGGCAGGGTGCGCAGCATGCGCCGTCGTGCGGGTCCAAGGGGTCTGGTGGCCACGGCCGTGTTCGGCGTGCGGCTTTCAGGGGTCTGGTGGCCGCGGTGGTGGCGGGTGTGCAGATTGACGGGGTCTGGTGGCCGCGTGGGTGGCAGGCGTGCGGATTGCACGGCCTGGAGGCCGGGGCCGTGGCCGCCGTGGCCGCCGTGGCTGCCGTGAAAGTGGGGCGCGCGCCAGGCTCGAGCGCCATGCCCGGTGACCGGGGGCGACGGGCCCCGGGTGTCGCCAGCACGTCGCCGGGCGCGCTCGCGGTCCCGTCGCGGTCACCGACCGCGATCGTGCGCCCCGCGAAACGGTGTGGCGACGGCGGGGTGTGCACTCATCGGCGTGAGGTGAGAACACCTCGTCACCGGTGCAGACCTGGGTGCACAGGGCTCCGGTCTGTGTACACGAGCCCGAGGGTCGAAGGGCGACCGGGCCGCTCTCCGCCTTCATCTCGGAGCGGTTCTCGTCTGCCTGGAGTCTGCTCGGAGCGGTTCACTTCGTGCCGGGGCCGCTCACACGTGCTCGCGCCGGGCCGGAGTCCACTCGGGCTCGTGCACCTGTGCCCGCGGCATCTGAATCCGTCGGGAGTCGGCGTGGCGAGGGCGGGGGTGTGCACTCACCGGCGTGAGGTGAGAACACCTCGTCACCGGTGCAGACCTGGGTGCACAGGGCGCCGGTTCGTGTACAGCGGATCCCGGGTCGAGCGCCCGCCGCTCTCGTGTGGTGCTCGAGGCGGCCTCACGTCAACCTCGGAGCCACCGATGCCCTCGCGAGCACGTGCGGGAACTGCGAATGCCCCCCGGTCGGGCCCCGGAGCGCCTCGTCGTCCCCAGCAGCCGAAGTGCCCCACGGCGGGCGAGGAGCCGGCATGCGCAACGGCGGGTGAGCCGCCAGCACGGGCATCGACAGTGCGCAGCCCGTCCTCGACGAGGCCCCGCCCTCTCACACTCCCGCGCTCAGACCGAGCGGATCACCCGCGCGGGGTTGCCCACCGCGACGACGCCCGCGGGCACGTCACGGGTCACCACGGACCCTCGCCGATCACGGAATTCTCGCCGATCGTGATGCCCGGGCACACGATCACCCCACCGCCCAGCCACACGTTGTCGCCGATCGTGATGGGACGGGCCGCCTCGAGCTCGTCGCGGCGGGGCTGCGGCTCGATGGGATGGGTGGGCGTCAGCAGCTGCACGTTCGGGCCGATCTGGCAGTCCTCGCCGATCGTGATCGCCGCGACGTCGAGCGCCGTGAGGTTGTAGTTGATGAAGGTGCGGGCACCGATGTGCAGGTTCTCGCCGTAGTCCACGAACAGCGGTGCCTTGACGAAGGCGCCCTCGCCGAGAGTGCCCACGAGCTCGGCGAGGATCGGACGGGCGGCGGTCTCGTCCTCGACGCTCGCGCGGCGGTACTCGTCGGCCAGCCGCACGCCGCGCTGGGCCAGGCGGGCGTTCTCGGGGTCGTCGGAGATGTAGAGGTCCCCGGCGAGCATGCGCTCGCGGTTGCTGCGGGGGTCGCCCGCGAAGTACTCGGTGGTCATGTGTACGAGCGTACGCTTGTGGGGAGCGGGCGTCCAGCGGGCGTCGGCTCTGATCGCGCCGCTCCCGCCGGAGTCGTCGGCCCCACCCGCCGCGCCCATCGCGCAAGTCCCGCAGATCGTCCGATCCGCGCGATGGCGTCGGTGCGGCGGACGCGCCCGAGCGGCAGCGCCCCGCGCGACCGCTCGCGTGATCCTCGACCGCGTCACCGACCGCGCGGCGGCCCCGGCGTCACCCCCGGCGGGGCAGCGCCCGATCCAGCGCCTGATCGAGGTCCGCCAGCAGGTCCTCGACGTCCTCGAGGCCCGCCGAGAAGCGCAGGTGGCCGTAGGTGCGGAACTCCTCCGGGTAGTGCTCGGCGCCGCCGCGCCCGGCGGGTCCCACGTGCACGATCAGGGATTCGTCGTGGCCCAGCGACACGGCCGAGGTCACGACGCGCAGGTGGCTCACGAAGGTGTTCTGCACGTCCGGGCCGCCGTCGAGGGCGAAGGCGATCATCGCCCCGAAGCCCCGTTCGCCGAACTGGCGTCGGGCCAGCTCGTGCTGGGGGTGCGAGGCGAGGCCCGGGTAGGCGACGAAGGCGATCCGGGGATCCGCGGCGAGGTGCTCGGCGATCCGCGCGGCTGAGGCCAGGTGCTGGCGCAGCCGCAGCGGCAGCGTCACCGAGCCCCGCTGGATCAGCCACGCGTTGAAGGGGGAGATCGCGCCGCCCACGTCCACGAGGGCATCGCCCCGGATCCGCTGCACCGGCGCCGCGTCCCCGATGACCACGCCGCCCATCGCGTCCCCGTGGCCGTTGATGTACTTGGTCAGGGAGTGGATCACGAGGTCCGCCCCGTGCTCGAGCGGCCGGAACAGGGGCGGCGGCGTGAAGGTCGCATCGACCGTGAGCAGCGCGTCGTGCCGGTGCGCGAGCTCGGCCAGCCCCGCGATGTCCGCGACGCGCGTGGTGGGGTTGGCGATGGTCTCGACGTGCACCAGCCGCGTCGTCGGCCGGATCGCGGCCTCGACCGCCGCGAGGTCGGAGGCGTCCACGAAAGTGGCCTCGATGCCGTAGCGCTCCGGCAGCAGCTCGGCGAACAGTCGCCAGACCGCCTCGTAGGTGACGTCGGAGACGACCACGTGATCGCCGCTGCGCAGCAGCGTGAAGAACACGCCGTGGAGCGCCGCGACACCGGTCGCGAAGACCACCGCGGCCTCCCCGCGGTCCATCGCGGCGAGCTTGACCTCGAGGCCCGTCTGGTTGACGGCGCCGTTGCGCGTGTAGATCAGGCGGTCCGTCGCGGACCAGTCCAGCGAGGCCGGGTCCTCCGGGAGCCGGTAGGAGTTGGCCATCACCAGCGGCGTGCGGATCGCTCCGGCCTCGTGGTCGCCGCCGTTGCCGCCGTGGACGGCCCAGGTGGCGTCGTGGACGGTGGGGGCGTCGTGCTTGTCCGGGGGTGTTGCCGTCATGGTCCGATCCTGCCTCGATCCACCGGTTCGAGGCGAGCCCTGACCGGTGGATCGCGTCGTCCTGGGAGTCAGGCGATCTGCTCGTTGGCGTGGTCCTGGGCGGCCTGGAGCGCCGGCTGCAGCTCTCCGGCCCGGCCCGCGAAGATCTCGTGGTACGCAGACTCGAGGTCCTCGCTCGCGGCCTGGGCGTTGGGGATCGGGTCGTTCTTCAGCACCCCCTCGGACAGGCTCTCGGTGAAGATCTGCGCGTCGACCTTCTGCTCCTTCCAGTACGCGAAGTAGGACTCCTGGGCCTCGGTGACGGCGGGGATCAGGGCGCCGGACTCCCCGAGCGGACGGCTGCCCTCCGCGGTGCCCAGCCACGCCAGGAGGGCCTTCGTCTCCTCCGGGTGCTCGGACTGCGCCGAGCCCGCCGCGATGATGCTGTTGGTGACGGGGATGCGCCCCGCGGGTCCCGCGGCGATCGGGGCGAGGCTCCAGGTGAAGTCTGCGCCGTCGGCGATGGTCTTGAGGTTGTAGGCGCCGGACTGGAACAGTCCGATCTTCCCGGCGAGGAACTGGGTGAGGCTGTAGGAGCCATCGGCGTTGGTGTCTGCGGCGGCGGGTGCCACGTGGTCGATGTCGACGAGGTCGACCACGTAGCCGATGGCCTCGACGGACTTGGCGTCGTCGGCGAAGACGTACTTCCCGTCGGCCTGGTAGAGACCGCCGTTGGAGCCGACGAAGTTGCCGAAGATCGCGTCGAAGTCGTACGCCGCATTGAACCCGAACTGGGTGGTGGTCGCGGCATCGAAACCGACCTCACCGGGATGTCGGCCCTGGGCGTCGAGGGTGAGGGCCGTCGCCGCATGGCGCAGGGAGTCCGTGTCGGCGGTCGGGTCCCAGGACAGGTTCGAGGGGTCGACGCCGGCCTTCTCGAGGAGGTCCTGGTTGTAGTAGAGGACCTTGCCCCCGTCGATCAGCTGGGGCACGCCCCACAGGACCTCCTTGCGGGTGTAGAGGTCGATGGCCGCGGTGTCCCATGCTGAGGCCGCGTCCGGCAGCGCGGTGGTCACGTCGACCAGGTTGCCGTTGTCCGCGTAGGCGGCGAAGTTGTAGGCGTTGACCCAGAAGACGTCGGCGACATCGCCGGCGGCGATGTCCGTGCGCAGGGAGTCCCAGTAGGAGGCCCACGGAATCTGCTCGACGGTGACGTGCACGCCGGGATGGGCCTTCGTGAAGCCCTGCAGGGACTTCTCGTAGGCGGCGGCCACGGCGTCGTCGCTCCAGATCCGCAGGCGGAGCTGGATCCCGTCGCCGTCGGAGGCGCCACCGCCGTTGAGGTAGCTGCAGCTGGTGGCCAGGAGGGTGGCGGCGGCCCCGGTGCCCAGGAGCAGGGAGCGGCGGGTGGGGGCCGGTGTCGAGCGGCGGGTGGGGGCCGGTGTCGAGTGGCGGGTGGGAGCCGGCTGTGCTCCGCGAGCAGGGGAGACGACGGAGTCGGGGGACTCGGGGGAGGGATGCATGGTGGGAGGTCCTTTCGGGATCAGTTGTAGCCGCGGATCGCGAGGGATCCGACGATCTGGCGCTGGAAGACGAGGTAGAGCGCGACGAGGGGGAGGATCGAGAGGGTGGTGGCCGCGGTGACGAGGGTCCAGTCGTTGTTGAACTGCGTCTGGAGGTTCGCGGTGGCGACGGTCAGGACCTGCAGGCGCCCGTTGCCGCCGATCATGAGAGGCCACAGGAACGAGTTCCAGTGGCTGACAGCGGTCACGATCGCGAGCGTGAGGATGATCGGGCGGGAGATCGGCACGACGATCGACCACAGCGTGCGGAGGTGGCCCGCGCCGTCGAGATGAGCGGCGTGCAGGAGGTCCGCCGGGATGCTGAGGAAGTGCTGTCGCAGCAGGAACACGGCGTACGGCGAGATCAGCAGGAAGGGCAGGACCAGACCTGCGAAGGTGGCGCGGAGGCCCGCGGCCGTGAGCATGATGTAGAGCGGGACCATCGTGACGACACCGGGGATCATCATCGTGGCCAGCGTGAGGGCGAACAGGGCGTTGCGTCCGGGGAAGCGCAACCGCGCGAAGGCGTAGGCGGCCAGCACCGACGAGGTCACCTGGACCACGATGATCGTCGCGACCATCACGGCCGTGATGACGATCGACTGCAGGAAGTCGCCCCGTCCGAGGAGCTCGCGGTAGTTGTCGAGAGTGACCGGGTCGGGCAGGGCGACCGAGCCGGCGCGGGCGAACTGGCCGCGGGAGGTCAGGGAGACGACGACGCTCAGGCCGATGGGCACGAGGACGGCGAGGGCCCCGAGGGTCAGCAGGGTGTAGCCGCCGAGGCGCGCCCAGGGTCCGGGGCGGTAGACGGGGCGTTCGGTGTCACGCGAGCTCATGCGTGGTCCTCCTGCCCAGGATCCGGTGCTGCAGGAGCGTCACGCCGCCGATCAGGAGGAACAGCACGAGCGAGGCGGCGGCTGCGCTGCCGAACTCGAAGGAGCCGAACGCCGAGTAGTAGATGCGGCCGACGACCAGGTCCGCGGCGCGCTCGGGGCCCCCGTTGGGTGCGAGCGCGTAGGCGGTGTCGAACGTCTGGAACGCCCCGATCGACCCCGTGATGAGCACGAAGTAGGTGGTGGGTCGCACGAGCGGCACGGTGATCGCCACGAACCGGCGCAGCGGTGAGGCCCCGTCGATCTCCGCGGCCTCGAAGGTCTCCCGGGGGATCGCCGAGATCCCTGCCGCGTAGAACAGCGCGACGTACCCGACGTTCGACCACACGGTGACCAGGACGACGATCCACAGGATGAGCGAGGGATCGTCCAGCCAGGTGATCCGGTGGCCCAGGAGGGAGGCGACGACGCCGTTGCCGGGGGCCAGCACCCAGCGCCAGACGACGCCGATCGCCAGCGGCGCGCACACCCACGGCAGGAGCAGCACCAGGCGGAACGCCGAGGTGCCCGGCAGGCGCCAGGAGAGCACGGCGCCCAGGACGAGTCCGAGGACGGTCTGCACCGGGATGGCGACGACGACGAACAGCGCGGTCACGCCGAGGGAGCGCACGAAGCGTCCGTCGCCGAGGACGGCCCCGAAGTTGTCGAGTCCGACGAAGCGTGCGGGGGAGATGAGGTCCCACGACTGGGTGCTGAGCCAGAGGACCACGAGGATCGGCAGGAGCAGGAACACGAGCATCCCCAGCAGCGCGGGGGCCAGCAGCGATTAGGCCGCGAGGACCTCCTGCGTCCTGCGGGTGCTGCGAGTCCGCAGGTGCGATGTGGTCATGGCGCGTGACGTTAGTCAGCCAGAGGCCAAGGACTGCTTTCATGTAGCAGTAGGTGAACTTGGGTGGCGCCGGGGCCGGGTGCTCGGCGGCACCGTCGAGGGCGGGCACCGGGGCAGGGCGCTGGCCAGCCCGCACGCGGTCCGGCGCCGGGCGGCGGCGTCACACGACAGGGTGTGCGCTGGTCACGCAGGCCGCCATGGCCCCAGGTCGTCAGGGCCCGTCACCCACCGCCGGGACCGCGCCTCGTCCGTCGTGACCGCCCGGAACCAGACGATCCCGTCGGGAGTCCATCCCGCCATCACGCTCGCGCGCCCGCCGCCGAGGTCGAGGGCGCGACCCGCGCTCGTGAGATATCCGCGCACGGTCACGTGGATCCCGTCGATCTCGGCTGCCGCGGCCTCCCAGTCGGGCTGGACCCAGCGGGCACGGGTTCCGGTGGCGGCATCCCAGAGTCGGTGCCGCGCCGCGTGGACGTCCAGCGGGAACCGGCGGCACAGCTCGATCCACGCCTCGGGTCCGTCGATCTCGAACGGCTCCGCGCCGGGGGCCGCCTGCGCCGGGGTGCAGCGCGCCGCGGTCCAGCCGTGCCCGTCCTCGACGAGCGAGAGGCCGGGGATCGTGCCGTCCGACGTGGTCCGCGAGGTGGCGGGCAGGGCATCGGGAGGGGTCGACCACCAGGTCCCCGAGCGCTCCACGGCATCGCGACGACCCGCACGGAGGATCTGGGCGATGGTGCGCGGTGGCGCCGGGGGCACGGGCGCGCGGTCCGTCTCGAAGGTGATCACCACGGGATGGTCATCGGCCGTCACGGGCTGTTCCCACCAGGGCGGCAGGTGGGGCAGGGCGTGCCCGGCCACGTGGATCAGCGCCGTGTGCATCGCGGGGTGCGCGGCCAGGACGTCCTCGCTGTCCGGGGGCTCCCAGGACATCGCGTGCTCGACGGATTCGGCGAGCGCGAGCAGGAGGTCCTCGGCGGTCGGGGTCGCCAGGGGCGTGCGGGCGAGCAGCTCCGCGAATGATGCGGCCGATGGCGCGGCGTCGCCACCGCTGCCGCGCTCCCGAGCGCTCGGGTCCGCGAGGGGTCGCGTGTACCGGACGCGTCGCGCGTCGTCCGTGCTGGTCAGCGTGCCGAACAGCGCCCGCCGCAGGGTGTCGGAGGGCTCGCAGCGCAGGGCGAGTTCGAGCAGCAGGCGACGGCCTCGGGGTCCGATCAGAAGGTCCTGCACGGTGATCGCCATGGCATCCAGCGTAGGGGGGGCGCGGTCAGGATCGTCGATGCGCGGTGATCGCGGCATGGGGCCGGTACCCGGGTCCCGTCCGCCGATGCGTCTCCTCGACCTCGAGGCCGACGGCGTCGAGGAGGCGCGCCAGATGGTCGACGGGCCAGGTGTGGGCGGTGACCACGGCGTGGTCGAACGCCCGGACCCCGGTGTCGCCGGGCCCGTCGAAGAATCCCAGCAGCAGGGACCCTCCCGGCCGCAGGGCCGTGGCCAGGGCCGTCAGCGCACCGGGAATCGTCTCCGGGGCGAGGTGGATCAGCGAGTACCAGGCCAGGATCCCTCCCCAGCTCCCCGGAGCTCCCGGCGGCTCGGCGAGATCGGCGACCTCGAACCGCACGCCGGGATGGGCGGCTCGGGCGATCTCGACCATGCGCGTCGAGCGGTCGATGCCGGTCACGGCGAGGCCCCGCCGTTGCAGGTGGCCGCTCCAGTGGCCCGGCCCGCAGCCGGCATCGAGCACGGGGCCGGTGATGCGTGCGCTCCAGGCCTCGGCGAGCGTGCGGTCGGCGGGGTGGACGCCCTCCATCGTGCCGAACAGGTCCGCGTACTCGGCCGATCGGCGGTCGTAGGCATCGGGCACCGGGTCGGTCATCGCGTCACCGTAGCGGGTTGCGCACGGCACGGGCCGGCGCGCGTGGCCGTCGTGCCTCGCCGGGGCCGGTCGGCATCGTCCTGCGTCGCCCAGCCACGGTGCCTTCGAGATGCCGCCGTGCCCCCGGGCTCGGGCCTGGACACCGAAAGCTAATCCAGTTAGCCTCGGGGCTATGACACCTCAGGAACTCGCCATCGGCGGGGGCACCCTCGCCGTCGACATCGCGGGGACCGGCCCCCTCGTCGTCTGCTCGCCGGCCATGGGCGACGAACGCTCGGCCTTCGCGCCGCTGGCGGAGCGCCTCGTCGCCGCCGGGTTCCGGGTCGCCACGGTCGACCTCCGCGGCCACGGGGACAGCTCCGCCGCCTGCGACGCGTACGGCGACGAGCCCACCGCCGAGGACCTGATCGCCGTGATCGAGTGGGCAGGCGGCGGCTCCGCGATCCTCGCGGGCGCGTCGATGTCGGCGGCCGCGGCGGTCATCGCCGCCTCGCGCAGGCCCGACCTCGTCACAGGTCTCGTGCTCCTGGGCCCCTTCCTCCGCGGCGGGGGCGGGGCGCTCGCCGCGATCATGCAGGCCCTGCTGCTGCGCCCCTGGGGTCCCGCGATCTGGAGGCTGTACTCGCGCCGGCTCTGGCCGGGGCTCGGGGCCGATGCCGCGCGCGAGCGTGCCGCGGCGCTGACCCGCCGTGCGACGCGCCCCGGCCGCTGGCGGGCGTTCCGGGCCACGGTCGCAGGCGCCGATCACCGCGTCGTCGAGCCCTGGATCATCGGGGTCCTCGCACCCGTGCTCGTCGTCATGGGAGAGGCAGACCCGGACTGGAAGGACCCGGCCGCCGAGGCGGCGTGGGTGGCCTCGCGCTTCGCCGACAGCGCGGTCGTGCACGTGCCCGAAGCGGGTCACGCCCCGATGCTCGAACGCCCCGACCTCGTCGCCGAGCCCGTCATCGCCTTCGCCCGCCGCCTCACCGCGCCGGCCGACGAGGCCGGCGGGACCATCGAGGCCGGCGGCGCCCCGGAGATCCCCGACGCCATCGAGGCCGCCGAAGCACCGGGAACCCCCGAGGCCACCGATGCCTAGGGCCGGGGTCACGCCGAAGAGGGTGCTCGAGGTCGCCGTCGGCATCGTCGAGCAGGACGGAGCGGCGGCCCTGACCCTCACCGGGGTCGCCGCGGCGCTGGGCATCGCGACGCCGAGCCTCTACAAGCACGTCGGCGGCCTCGAGGAGCTCCGCGCCCGGGTCGCTGTCGTCGCCGCACAGCGCCTGGCCGACGAGATCGGCACGGCCGTCCAAGGGCTCGCGGGTGCCGATGCGCTGCGCGCCCTCGCACGGGCCTATCGCGGCTTCGCCCATCACAGCCCCGGCCTGTACCCGCTGACCCAGGAGGCGCAGTCGACCACCGGCGAGGAGTACCGCGTGCAGGCCGGGCGTGCCCTGGACGTGGTCGCCGCCGCGCTCTCGGGCTACGGCATCCCGGCGGCGTCTCGGATCGACGCGATCCGTCTGGCCCGGTCCACGCTCCACGGCTTCGTGGACCTCGAGCTGCGCGACGGCTTCGGGATGGTCGAGCCCGTGGACCGCAGCTTCGACGTGCTGATGACCGCGCTCGATGCGGCGTTGAGGGAGTTGGGGAAGGACTGAGGGAACTCACCGTCCACTACGGTCCTGGCCCCCTGGACACCATGGCCTCGACCCCAGACCCGTTCGGAGAGCACCCCTGCACCCGCTGGTCCGCGGACGTCCGGTACTCCGGCGTGGTGGCCCACCGCGACGACGTCGTGGAGGTGCGGCACCGGATCGATCACGATCCCCGCCAGCAGCTCCTGACGCATGCGCCCCTCGCGCCGTCAGCGGTGTGCGCCGCGCTCCTCAGGCGCGAGCACCGGCGCCACCCGCACGAGCACCACCATCGCCACGAGCTCGACGAGCGTCTGGGTCACCACCGCCAGCGGCGCGATCGCGAGCGAGGCCGGCAGCGCCAGGGCCAGCGGCAGCACCACCAGGGAGTTGCGGGTCGCGGCGGAGAACATGACCGCCCGCGTCGAGGGCACGTCCAGCCGGGCCGCCCGCGCGCCGAGCAGTCCGATCACGACGGCCATCACCACGAACGCGACGTAGAGCGGCACCAGCACGGCCAGCGACCGCAGCTGCGCCCCCACCGCCGCGATCTGGGACCCGACCACCGTCGCGAGCGTCGTCATCATGAGCGGCACCATGGCCTGGGCCATGATGCGCTCGATCGTCGCCCCGACCCGATGCTTGCGCGCGATCGCCTGCACGGCCCCTGCCGCGAGCAGCGGGACCACGATCAGCAGCACGAAGGCCTCGGCGAACGGCGCGACGTCGATGACCGACAGCACCTCCGGCCCCACGAACGCGAGGAGGTACACCGGCAGCAGCAGGCTCTGCACGAGCATCAGCAGGGGCGCGGCGGCCAGCAGACGGGCCCGCGCGCCCCCGGCGAGCCCCGTGAACACGATGACGTAGTCGATGCACGGCGTCAGCAGCACCAGCAGCACGCCCAGGAGCAGGCCCTGGTCGTCGGCGACGAAGCGCGACAGGCCCCACGCGACCAGCGGCAGCGCGACGAAGTTCGCCACCAGCACCGTGCCCAGGAACCGCAGATCGCGGAACGCCCGACCCACCTCGATGAGCGGAACGCCCAGGAACGTCGCGAACAGCAGCAGCATGAGCACCGGCTCGATGGCGTGCTCGAGCGCGGGTGCCGCCTGCGGTGCGACGAGGCCCACGCCGGCGCCGAGCGCGATCGCCGCGAGGTAGAGGGGGATCTGGTGGGCGTCCCACCAGGCGGGGGCTCCCGTCATCGGCCGGAGTCCTCTCAGTCGACCGGGGAGATGTCCTTCTCCGTCTCGGCCCCGGGCTCGTTCTCCTGCACGAGGATCCGGATCGGGGCGACCCTGGCCCACACGACGAACAGCACCGCGACGACGATCATCGGGATGCCCGTCCAGAGGTTGGCGTTGAGGCCGTCGGTCTTCGCGGACTCCACGGGCGTGAAGTCGATGAGGCCCGCGAGCGTGAGGATGATGCCGAACAGCCCAAGCAGGCTGCCGATGAAGATCCGGATGTCGAAGGCCCCGGCCGTCTCGACGTGCGAGGGCTCGTGGCCGGCTCCGGTGGTGTCGGCCGTGCCGGTCGTGTCGATGTTCTTGTCGGCGCTCATGGTCTGCTCCTTGGTCCCTGTGCGCTCACGCGAAGAGGATGTTGAGGATGATGACGAGGCCGAGCGCGAACAGCGCCATCGGCACCGGGCGCCGATAGATCGCGAGGCCCTTCTCATCCGGGTCCACGAGGTCGGCCCGAGGGGTCTCGGAGTACACGAGACCCTTGAGCTGGTACGCGGGCTTGGGCTCGGTGACGAAGGTGACGACCACCGAGACCACGATGTCCACCACGAACGCGGTGGCCGCGGCGAGGAAGGCGAGCCCCTGCCCCGGCAGCGTGAACGCGCCCAGGAACGTCGAGGCCGACCACAGCACGATCGCCGAGAGCGTGCCGGAGACGAGCCCGACCCACCCGGCCGTCGCCGTCATCCGCTTCCAGAACATGCCGAGGATGAACGTCGCGAACAGCGGGGCGTTGAAGAACCCGAACAGCGTCTGCAGGTAGTCCATGAGGTTGGAGAACTGCCCGGCGATCAGGGCGGTGAAGATCGCGACCACGCATGCCACGGCGGTCGCGATCCGACCCACGAGCGTGTAGATGTGATCGGGCGCGTCCTTCTTCACGTACTGCTGGAACAGGTCGTAGCTGACCACCGTGTTGAACGCCGAGATGTTCGCGGCCATGCCGGCCATGAACGCCGCGAGCAGGCCCGCGATCGCCAGGCCCAGCAGGCCGTTGGGCAGCACCTCGCGCATGAGCAGCAGCAGGGCGTCGTTGTAGGAGATGCCCATGGCCCCGGCCGCCGCGGTGTCACCCGCGTAGGAGAGCTCCTTGAACTCCTTCATGTCGCTGACCAGCACCGCGGCGATCATGCCGGGGATGATGACGATGAAGGGGATGAACATCTTGGGGAAGGCGCCGATGATCGGCGTCATCCGGGCCGAGGTGATGTCCTTGGACGCCATCGCCCGCTGGACCTCGACGAAGTTGGTGGTCCAGTAGCCGAAGGACAGCACGAAGCCCAGACCGAAGACGATGCCGACGACCGACAGGATCGGGTTGGAGAACCCGGAGAGCTGCTCGCCGGGCCACGTGTGCAGCTGCTCAGCGCCGAGCATCCCGTCGTTCGTGATCTTCTCCTTCAGGCCGCCCCAGCCGCCCACGCGGTGCAGGCCGATGAGCGTCAGCGGCAGCAGCGCCGCGACGATCACGAAGAACTGCAGCACCTCGTTGTAGATCGCGGCGGAGAGCCCGCCGACCGTGATGTAGAAGAGCACGAAGGCCGCGGCGAGCACCAGGCCCACCCACAGCGGCCAGCCCAGGAGGCGGTTGACGATCGTGGCCAGCAGGAACAGGTTCACGCCCGCGATGAGCAGCTGCGCCGCCGCGAAGGACAGCGAGTTCACCAGATGGGCACCCGTGCCGAAGCGCATCCGCATGAACTCCGGGACCGATCGCACCTTCGAGCCGTAGTAGAACGGCATCATCACGACGCCGAGGAACAGCATCGCGGGGATCGCGCCGACCCAGAAGTAGTGCATGGTCGGGAAGCCGTACTGGGCACCCGTGGCGGACATGCCCATGATCTCGACGGCGCCGAGGTTCGCGGAGATGAACGCGAGGCCGGTGACCCAGGCGGGCAGCGAGCGGCCGGACAGGAAGAACTCGATGGAGTTGGAGACACCGCGCTTGGCGAACCACCCCACACCGAGGACGAAGACGAAGTACAGGGCGACGATCAGGTAGTCGATCCACTGTGCGTCGAGTCTGACGGAAACCATCATCGGCTCCTCTGGGGAATGGGGGAGGAGTCCGGCGCCTTCGCACGGCGTCGGGCGAGCTCGGGTGGGTGGCCCGGGCGCAGGTGACGCTACCACCGGGGCGGCGCGAGGGGCAGGGGTGTGGACGGGCGGGACGCGTGGAGGGGGCTCCGGGTGACGATGCGCCGGACGTGGCGGCGGTGGCGCACGCGGGGGCGCCGGGATCGCGACGGTGGCCCCTTCGGGCGCTCCGGGATGGGGGTGGGACGAGGGGGTGGGAGCGGTCTCGGGGTATGGCCCCGGCTCCGCCCGATCGACGTGTAATGTCACGACGACGGCGCCACCCACGCCGATCCCTCGGACGCCCCCCGCGTCCGGCCCCACCCTCAGACCGATGACGCTCTGGAGCCTCCTCATGCCCCCCTCCCCGCACGATCCATCGAGCGACCCCGCCGAGCTCAGGTCCGGTGCTGCCGACGATGTGACCCGCCACGACTCCGAGCTCACGGGCGCCGCCGAGGGTGCTCGCGCCGGCTCCGACTCCGCGGACGCCGGAGCGCGCACGACCTCCCGCGACGCCGCGGGCACCGCCACCACCACCGCCGTCGTCGAGGACGAGCCGCCCCCCGCCGTCACCCCGCGCACGCCGCGCTGGACCCCCGCGAAGATCGCCCTGTGGGCCGCGATCGCGCTCGCCGGCGGGGTGGGCTGGTTCTTCGTGGCCCTCGCACGCGGCGAGACCGTCAACGGCATCTGGTTCGTCTTCGCCGCGGTCAGCACCTACCTGATCGGCTACCGCTTCTACTCCAAGTTCATCGAGCGCCGCCTCGTGCGCCCCGACGACACCCGCGCGACACCCGCCGAGTACGCCGCCGACGGCAAGGACTTCGCGCCGACGGACCGGCGCATCCTCTTCGGCCACCACTTCGCCGCGATCGCCGGCGCAGGCCCCCTCGTCGGCCCCGTGCTCGCCGCGCAGATGGGCTACCTGCCCGGGACCATCTGGATCATCGTCGGCGTGATCCTCGCCGGCGCCGTCCAGGACTTCCTGGTGCTCGTGATCTCGACCCGGCGCCGCGGAAGGTCGCTCGGCAAGATGGCTCGTGACGAGCTCGGCCTGATCGGCGGGATCGCCGCATTCATCGCGACCCTGACGATCATGCTCATCATCATCGCGATCCTCGCGATGGTCGTCGTCAACGCCCTCGGTGAGAGCGCCTGGGGCGTCTACAGCGTGGGCCTGACCATCCCCATCGCCGTGTTCATGGGCATCTACCTGCGGTACCTGCGCCCCGGCAAGGTGTTCGAGGTGTCCGTGATCGGCGTCGTCCTGCTGATGTTCGCGATCGTCAGCGGCCGCTGGGTCTCCGAGTCCGACTGGGGCCAGTCGGTGTTCCACCTCGATCGTCCCGTGCTGGCGATCATCATCGTGATCTACGGCTTCCTCGCCGCGGTGCTGCCCGTGTGGGTGCTGCTGGCGCCTCGCGACTACCTCTCGACGTTCATGAAGATCGGCACGATCGTCATGCTCGCGGCCGCGATCATCCTGGTCCAGCCCGTCATCACCTCGCCCGCCGTCTCCGAGTTCGCCTCGCGGGACGACGGCCCGGTGTTCACCGGCGCGCTGTTCCCCTTCCTCTTCGTCACCATTGCCTGCGGGGCCCTGTCCGGGTTCCACGCGATGATCGGCTCGGGCACCACGCCCAAGCTGGTCGAGAAGGAATCGCAGATGCGCATGATCGGCTACGGCGGCATGCTCATGGAGTCCTTCGTGGCGATCATGGCGCTGGTCGCGGCGGTGTCGATCGATCGCGGCATCTACTTCGCGATGAACTCCGCGGCCACCGCCACCGGCGGCACCCCCCAGGGCGCCGCGGACTTCGTGAACTCCCTGGGCCTGACCGGCGTGCAGGTCGACGCCGCGACCATCGAGCAGACCGCCAAGGACGTCGGCGAGGAGTCGATCGTCTCGCGCACCGGCGGCGCCCCCACCCTCGCCGTGGGCCTCGCCGCGATCATGCACAAGGTCGTCGGCGGCGCCGGGATGATGGCGTTCTGGTACCACTTCGCGATCATGTTCGAGGCGCTGTTCATCCTGACCAGCGTCGATGCCGGCACCCGGGTGGCCCGCTTCATGATGGCCGACCTCCTGGGCGGCCTCCACAAGCGCTTCCGAGACCCCTCGTGGCGGATCGGCGCCTGGCTGACCACCGGCCTGATGGTCGCCGGCTGGGGATCGATCCTGCTCATGGGCGTCATGGATCCGCTGGGCGGCATCAACACGCTGTTCCCGCTGTTCGGCATCGCCAACCAGCTGCTCGCGGCGATCGCGCTCGCGATCTGCCTGGTGGTGTTCGCCTGCAAGGGACGTCGCTGGTCGTTGCTGATCATCGTGGCGCCGCTGCTGTTCACGGCGGTCGTCACCATCACCGGGTCCTTCCAGAAGATCTTCTCCTCCAACCCCAAGATCGGCTACTGGGCCAACCACATGGCCTACAAGGACGCCCTCGCGGCGGGCAAGACCGAGCTGGGCCTGGCCAAGAGCGTCGAGGACATGCAGGCCGTCGTCTTCAACACCTTCGTCCAGGGGTCGCTGTCGATCCTGTTCGTGACCTGCGCGATCATCGTGATGGTGGTGTCGCTGTGGCGCACCGTCCAGGCGCTGCGCGGGGTGAACCTCCAGGACACCGAGGAGCCGCGCCACGAGTCCCACCTGTTCGCGCCGGCGGGCATGGTCGCGACGGCGGACGAGAAGGCGCTCGGTGCGCGGTGGAAGACCTATCTGGCCGCGCATCCGGAGAAGGACCTCACGCGGGGCGGGCATCACTGAGATGGTCGGGATGCGCGGGGTGACGGAGGCGCCGGGCGGGTCCGACAGGTCCCGTCGGACGGGTGCGACGGATGTGCTCGTGCCTCCCCACCCGGTGAATGCGCTCGTGCAGACGGCTCCGGTGGATGACCTCGTGCATTCGGATCCGGAGGTCCGGGAAAGGGCTGTCGCGCAGGGGAGGATCCTGAGCTCGGTGCCGAACGCGCTCGTCGCCGCCGCGCTCGAGGTCAGACGCTTCGCCCGCGGGATCCTCGGATCGGACGCCTACGACGTCTACCTGGCCCATCACCGGCGCACCGGATGCGGCGGAGCACCGCTGACCGAGAAGCAGTTCTGGCGCGCGAAGTACGCCGCACAGGACGCCAGCCCCGAGGGACGGTGCTGCTGAGCGGTGGAGTGGGGCCGCAGGGATCGGGCGGTCGATCTGAGCTCCTTTGATGGCGGAGGCGCCGGCCCGGGGCGCCCCTGTACACGAACCGGCGTCCTGTGAGGTCGGGCCCGCACCGGTGACGAGGTGTCGGCACCTGACGCCGGTCCGTGTACACCCCCGTTGGGGCACGCCGCTTCTCGTCGGATCCGGTGGTGCCAAGGTGACCGGTCCCTACCTCAGGACGACGGTGGAGCCGGGGCCATCGCCGACGTCAGGCCGGCAGTGCCGCAACGACCAGCTCCGAAGGCGGGCCGATTGCGCCCTCGCGACCAGCACGACCGTCGGGCCGGCGCGCTGTCGTCCCGTCGCCGCCGTCGGGCCGACTGCACCCCCGCGACCAGCAGCACCCTTGGTTCGACGCCGCCATGACGACGCGCGCCATCAGACGAGCAGCCTCTCCGCGCTCGGCACCGCCGTGGGGTCGACCCCGCCATGACGATGCATGCCATCAGACCAGCAGCGCCACCGCGCTGGGCACCACCGTGAGGTCGCCGCCGCCACGGCCACCCTCGCCATCAGGCCAGCAGCGCCACCACGACCAGCGCCGCCGTCCACCCCAGCGGGGCCACGGATGCGGGTTCGCCGGTGCCGAGCACCTTCTCCGGCAACGATCCGTCCGAGGTGCGGTGGTCCGCGAGCCAGGTGAGGAGGGCCGCGGCGCCGTGGGCGTCGCCGAGATGGGCGCGGGCCTGGGCGAACATCGCCGTCTGCGGGGTCCAGGTGACGCCGTCCCGCCGCCACAGGGCACCGGGCGCGACACCCCCTGCGGGTCGGGCCATCGCGAGCTGGGCGGCGTCGAGCTCCGCGGCGACCGCCGGATCGATCTCGAGGGCGTACGGCGGGAGCAGGAACATCAGGCCGGCGTCGGCTGCTGCCCGTCCCGCGTACCTGCCGTATCCGGTGGGCCCGAAGGCGTGGGCGATCCCTGCGCGCACCGCGGCGGCGCGCTCACGGGCCTCGTCTGCCGCGTCGTCGTCACCCAGCTCGGCGAGGATCCGTGCGCCTCGTGCGAGGCCCACCTCGACGAGCGCGCAGGTGGCGATCGTCGGTCGGACCTCGGGGACCTCCCAGTAGTCCGGGGATGCCGGGGGCAGGGCATCGCCGCCGAGCGTGAGGTCCAGGAGCAGCGAGACCGCGCGCCGGGCGGCATCGACCACGACGGCGTCGGCCACCAGGTCCGGGGCGCTCGTCCGCACCTCGTCGAGCGCCCACAGGAACCAGCCCGTCCCGTCGAGCTGGCGCGGCCGGCCGTCGGGCACCTCGGCGCCGGCCGGGGAGTACCGGGCCTCGAACCAGCCATCCGCACCGGCGAGCACCGCGAGCTCGTGGACCATGCCCGCCGCGTGGTCCCCGCGACCCAGCCGCTGCCAGGCGACGGCGACGTGCGCGGTGTCCCGAGGCCACACCAGCCGCCAGCCCTCGGACCACGAGGCGACGGGGGCGGGCAGTCCCGCACCGAGCACGTGCAGATCGAGGGTCGCGCCGCGCAGCAGGTCCCGATGGGGCGTGGAGAGCCCCGCGGCGTCCGAGGCGGCGTCGGCGAGGGCGATCACCGCGGCCTCGTCGGCGGCGAGGCGTTCACCGTGGGTCGCGGCGTGCAGGATCCGCGTACCGGGCACGACCTGCGACGCCGCGTCGCGGGCGATGGCCACCTGGGCACCGGGCGCACGCAGGGCGACCGTCGAGGAGAAGAGGGAGATGAGGGCCCACCGCTCCTGGGCCACGGCACCACCCAGCCCCAGGGCACCCAGCACGGCGCCGCCCGCCGCGAGAACCCGTCGCCGCGCGGGCTGCGGAACGGGGTCAGGATCGAGGCCGGGATCGTCGGCAGGGGCGCCTGACGTGGCTCCGCCCGCGGCTCCCCGCCGGGCCCCGTCGTCCGTGTGCCTGCCGTCCGGTCCCATCGGCTCCCGCGGTTCCGTCAGACCTGCCGGACGAACTCGCCCAGGTGCTCGGCGAGCGCGATGCGGGAGGGCTCGTGGCAGTACATCATGTGTCCGGCCTCGTAGTACGCGATCCGGATCCGCTGCTCGTAGTCCTCGCGGGGGATCGCGAGGTGGGCCAGCACGTGCTCGGAGGCGTGGAACGGCGTCGCGGCGTCGTGATACCCGTGGGCGACGAAGACGCGCAGGCCAGGGACCTTGCGCAGGGTCCGCGCGAGATCGGTCCCGACCTCCACGCTGCGGCCCTCGAACTCCTTGTACGACCAGGGGTGCACGCGTCCGGACATGATCTCGTAGACCACGTCGCTGGAGTGCCCCAGCTCGTGACGCAGGTAGTGGTTGATCGAGGCGGTGTATGCGGGGGCCAGCGCGTCGATCGACGGGTCGGTCTCCATCCGCTCGGCGTTGGCGTCGCCCGCGGGTGCCGAGAAGCGGCCGTCGATGCGGCCGGTCACGCGACGCTCGTCGCGCAGCAGCTGGGCCAGGAACGCGAGGTGCTCGGGGCGCAGGTCCGCGCGGTCCACCCAGGCCGGGTCCACGCCGATCAAGGTGCCGATGCGCTCGGCGGCCTCGCGGCGTTCGTCCTCGCCGAGCCGCAGCCCCTGGGCCAGCAGGTGGGGGTACTCCTCCTCGGCGAAGGCCTCGGCCTCGTCGACCACCTGCTCGAGGCTGCGGCCGGGGTGCTTGCCGTGCGCGTGGGCGATGGCCGCGTAGGTGGGCAGGTAATGGACGTACGGGCGGTCGTTGCCGTCGTCGAACCGGATCGTCCCGAAGTCCAGGACGGGGGAGATGAGCGCGATGCCGTTGACGGCCACGTAATAGCGGTCCATGAGGCGGGCGGCGATGGCGGCGCCACGTGTGGTGCCGTAGGACTCGCCGGCGAGGTACTTGGGGGAGTGCCAGCGGTCGTGGCGGGTGAGCCAGTCGACGATGAAGCTCGCGATGAGGTCGCGATCTGCGGTGAAGCCGTGCAGGCGGTCGGGCTTGGCGCCGGGCGCGGGCCGCGAATGCCCGGTGGTCATGGCGTCGAGGCACACGAGGTCCGCGTCGCGCAGGATCGTCTCGAGGTTGTCGACGGTCGCGTACGGCGGGGCGGTGAGGTCGCCGACGTCTCCCGAGACGGCGCGGCGCGGGCCGAGCAGCCCCATGTGCAACCACACCGTCGAGGCTCCGGGACCGCCGTTGAAGGCGAAGACGACGGGACGCTCGGGGGCGTCGTCCGGGGAGTCGACGAGGTAGCTGACGGCGAAGACCTCGGCGTATGGGGTGGCGCGCGCGTACTCGTCACCGGCGGGCTCCTCGGACAGGACGTGCGTGCCGGTCGTCGCGGTGTACCGCAGGGTCGTGCCGTCGCCGAGCGTGAGCGAGTGTGCCGTGACCGTGAGGTGGTCACGGGGCGGCTCGGCGCGCGCGGAGTCCTGGGCGGTGCTGTCGGAGGGACGGGCGGCGGTGCGGGCGTCGTCGGACATGGCCACGATCGTACGGGGCGCACGTCCCCTCCACAGAGGGCGCTGTGGGAAGGTGCGACGGAGTGGTCCTCGGGCCGTCGAGGCCCATTCCGCTCGTCGGCCCTGCGGTATAGCGTCGTGGATGTCGTCCCCACCTCGAGCGAGGAGTTCCCATGACCAGCAACGCTCTGCCCCGCGGCATCCAGCACATCGGCGTGACCGTTCCGGATCTCGACGCCGCGACGCGGTTCTTCGTCGACGGCCTGGGGGCCAAGATCGCCTACGACGGCCTGACGGAGAAGGACCCGGCACGCGAGGGAGCGGAGGTCGAGCACCAGCTGGGACTGCCGTCCGGCGCCGCGATCCATCGACAGCGGATGATCGTGATCGGCGAGGGTCCGAGCCTCGAGGTGTTCGAGATCAGCGGCCCGCAGCGGGAGGCCGCGGGCCTGGCCGACATCGGCCTCAACCACATCGCCCTGTACTGCGACGACCTCCCCGGCTCGCTCGAGCGGCTGGTGGCGGCCGGAGGAACCGCACTCTCGGAGATCCACGGCAACAGCCGCCACGAGGACTCGCCGGGCAACGGCAGCGTCTACGTCAAGGCACCGTGGGGCATGCTCATCGAGCTGCAGACCATCCCCGCCGGCCACTACTACGGCGACGACTCCCAGGCCGAGGTGTGGATGCCCTCGCCCCGCGAGCAGGGCTGAGGGGACGTCGTGGTCACCGACGCCCCGGCTCCGCGCACCGGGGCGCCCGGGCTGTCCGCTCCCCGCCGAAGGCCTGCCCGACGAGGTCCGCGCCGAGGTCCCGCGCGAGAAGCCCCCGTCGGCGGACGGTCTGGCCAAGACGTTCGTGCCCTTCGCCGCCCGGCTCCTGGCGCGACTCGGCGGCGAGGAGCTGAACCTCTGCTGCTCACCGGCATCGGCACAGATCGCCCTGACGATGGCGGCTCTCGGATCGGACGGCGCGACACGAGCCCAGTTCGAGGAGGTGTTCGGCGCTCCGGTCGAGGATCTCGCGCGCGGTGCCAACGGACTCGATGCCGCCCTGGCGGCCGTGGGCCGCGACGTCGACGCCGAGAAGGACGACCCGGATCCCCCGCACGCCGCCTGGGTGCACGACGCCTGGGTGCACGACGCCCTGAAGCTGGCGGACCCCTACCTCGCGGACCTCTCCCGCCATCTCGATCAGGGGGTGGCCGCCGTCGACTTCACCGACGACCGGGCACGCCGCCGTGCCCGGTCCCGCATCAACGACTGGGTCTCGGATCGCACCGGCGGCCTCATCGAGGACCTCGTCCCCGAGTCCGCCCTCTCTCCGGCCACCCGGCTCGTGCTGGTCAACGCCCTGCACCTGCGCGCGGCCTGGAGCGATGAGCTCGACACCGACGGCTCGGAGACCCCGTTCGTCCGTGAGGACGGCACGTCCGTCCCCGTGCGGCTCATGCGCGGCGCCGCGAGCGGCTGGTACGAGGACGACCTCTGCAGGGCGACGTCGCTGACCACCTTCGGCGGGGACCTGCTGCTCGTCGTCGCCCAGCCCACCGGCTCCCTGGACGAGCTCCGTACGGGCTGGGCCGAACGGGCGGAGGACCCGTCGGCAGGACTCAGCGCCCTGCTCACCGCGGTGATCGACCCTGCCACCGGAGGGCGGACCCGGCTGGCGCTGCCTCCGTTCGGGATCTCGTCGACCCTGTCCCTGCGGGAGGCGGCCGAACAGCTCGGGATCGTCGACGCCTTCACCGATGCCGCCGACTTCACCGGGATCACCCGCACCGAGCCCCTGGCCATCTCCGAGATCCTGCACAAGGCGACCATCACGGTCGACGACGAGGGCATGGAGGCCGCCGCGGCCACGGCCGTCATGATGGGTGCCACCTCGGCACCGGGGTCGCCGGAGGTCCTCGAGCTCGACCGCCCCTTCGCGTACCTCGTCGTCGAGCGCGAGGGCGGGACCCCCCTGGTCGTCGGCCATGTCGGAGATCCCTCCCCAGACGCCTGATTCCCCGCGATCGCGGCGGCGCCCCCCATCACGCCCCCGCGAGTGATAGCCTCGGAGCACTCGATGACGAGAAGGAGCGGCTGATGTCCTCGGTCCGACCCCCGGCGGTCCGCACTCCCGCGTTCAGTCGTCGCACGGCCCTCGCGGGCGGCGCGACGGCGGCCGCGGCCACCCTCACGGGCTGCAGCGCCCTCGGCGCCCGCAGTGCCAACGACGGCCCCACCATCCCGGCCAGCGACGGGAAGGTCACGCTCACCTACTGGGCCTGGCTCAAGGATCTCCAGAAGGTCTGCGACGTCTACAACCGGACCCAGGACCGGATCCACGTCGATGCCGTGTGGATCCCCGGCGGCGACAGCGGCGGCTATGCCAAGGAGCTCTCGGCGGTCGCCGCGGGCGGCGGTCCCGACATCGCCCAGATCGAGCTGCGCGCCATCCCGGACTTCGCGATCGCCGGCGCCCTCGTGGACCTCTCCCGCTACGGGGCCGACGACAAGGAGTCGTTGTACGCCCCGTCGGCCTGGGCGCTCGGCAAGATCGGTGACCAGGTGCTCGGCATTCCCCAGGACACGGGCCCCGGCGTGCACTTCTACAACAGGGAGCTGCTCGAGGAGATCGGCGCGCAGCCTCCCGCCACCTGGGCGGAGTACCGCGACCTCGCCGCGGCGGTCAAGGACTCCGGCCCGAACCGCACCATCAGCACCCTGAACCCCGCCGACGGCTCCTTCATCACCTTCGTCATGCCCCAGGCCGGCGCCGTCTGGTTCCGCCCCCAGGAGGGCGGCTGGCTGGTGAACCTCACCGATGACGCGAGCCTCACGGTCGCCGAGTACTGGGATTCGATGATGTCCGAGGGCCTGGTCTCGACCGCCTACGGCGCCTTCTCCGCCCCGTGGTACGCCGCCGCCGGGGCCGGGAACATCCTGGGCAACGTCACGGGCTCCTGGGGAGACGCCCTCATCGAGGGCAGCATCGCCAGCGGATCCGGGACATGGGCGGTCGCGGACATGCCGCGCTGGCCCGACGAGGGCTATGGCTCGGGCATGCTGGGCGGGTCCTCGGCCGCCGTCATGGCCAACTCCCAGCACCCGGTCGAATCCCTCGAGTTCCTGACCTGGATGACCACCGACCCCGCCGGGATCGACGCGATGATCCAGTTCAGCGGCATCGGCTGGTCGCCGGTCAAGGACTACATCGGCGCTCAGCGAGAGAAGCCCAGCGAGTACTTCAGCGGCCAGAACTACAACGTCGACGTCGTCCAGCCCATGTCCGAGCAGCAGAACCTCGAATGGACCTGGCCGCCCGTCACCCAGCGCCTGCAGAATCTCCTGGCCGACCGCCTGCGCACCAGCGCAACGGGCGGGACCAAGCTGGCCGACGCGCTCCCGGACCTCCAGAAAGAGGTCATCTCGATCATGCGGGACATCGGTCTCGACGTGGAGGAGGGCTGATGTCCAAGAAGACCGCTCCGTGGGTGCTGATGGCCCCGTTCCTCATCCTGTTCGTCGCCACCTTCGTGGTGCCGATCATCATCGCGATCCAGCAGAGCTTTCTGAAGGTCACGCGCCGCGGCCTGCTCGGCGAGGACGGCGTGAGCACCTCCTTCGCCGGGCTCGACAACTACGTGACCGCGCTGAGCAACCCCAACTTCATCGCCTCGATCGGGCGGATGCTGCTGTTCGGCGTGGTGCAGGTGACGGTCATGATCGTCGCCTCGATCGTCCTGGCGCTGCTGCTCGAGAGCGCCTCGGCCCGCTGGCCGTGGCTGTTCCGGACCGCGTACTTCCTGCCGTACGGCATCCCCGGCGTGATCGCCACGATCCTGTGGTCGTTCCTGTACATCCCGGGGCTCTCGCCCATCGTGGACCTGCTGGGGCTCGTGGGCCTGAACATCGACTTCCTGGGCCCGAACATGGTGCTGTGGTCGATCGCCAACATCGTGACCTGGACCTACACCGGCTACAACATGCTCATCATCATCGCCCAGCTCAAGGCGATCCCCGGTGACGTGTACGAGGCGGCGCGGATCGACGGTGCCGGGCCGCTGCGGATCGCGCGGTCGATCCAGCTGCCGCTGATCCGGCCCGCCGTGGTGCTGACCGTGATCTTCTCGATCATCGGCACGCTGCAGCTGTTCGCGGAGCCGCAGGTCCTCGCGACCGTGTCGCCGGGCATCGACAAGGAGTACACGCCCAACCTGTCCGCGTACACCTACGCGTTCCTCTACAACGACATCGGGGTGGCCTCGGCCATGGCCGTGATCATCGCCCTGGCGGCGTTCATCCTGTCGGCCATCGCCCTGAGCCTGTCCAACCGAGGAGGCCGGCGATGAACGCCCCCACCCACCGCGCGGCGGACGTCGCGACCGCCCCCGCGAAGGCTCAGCGTGCCGCCGCTCCGGCGAAGGCCCGCCACGGCGCCAACCGGGGAGCGGGCGTCAAGCCCACCACCACGATCATCGTCACCGCGGTGCTGGCGATCGTGGCGGTGTACTTCCTGGTCCCGCTGTACTGGGTGGTCATCAACGCCACCAAGTCCTCGGACGCCCTGTTCGACACCAACGGGTTCTGGTTCGGCCCGAGCTTCGAGCTGTGGAACAACATCGAGCAGGTGTTCACCGCCAACGGCGGCGTGTTCATCCGCTGGGCCGGGAACTCCCTCCTGTACGCCGGCGTGGGCGGACTTCTCGCGACCTACTTCGCCGCCGCCGCGGGCTACGCGCTGGCCAAGTACAGGTTCCGCGGGCAGAACGCGGTGTTCGCCTTCGTGCTGGGCGGGGTGCTCGTGCCGGGCACCGCGACGGCCCTCCCGCTGTTCTTCGTGTTCAGCGCGATCGGCTTGACCAACACGGTCTGGTCGGTGCTGATCCCCTCGCTGGTCTCCCCGTTCGGCATGTTCCTGGCCCGGATCTACGCTGGTGCCGCGATCCCCGACGAGCTCATCGAGGCCGGCCGCATGGACGGCGCGGGAGAGCTGCGGATCTTCCACACGATCGGTCTGCGACAGCTGACGCCGGCCCTGGTGACGATCTTCCTGTTCCAGTTCGTCGCGATCTGGAACAACTACTTCCTGCCGCTGATCATGCTGGCCGATGACAAGCTCTACCCGATCACGCTGGGCCTGACCACGTGGAGGGCGCAGACCGACCGGCTGCCGGAGTTCAACGAGCTGACCATCACCGGCGCGCTCGTGAGCGTGATCCCGCTGGTCATCCTGATCCTCGTGCTGCAGCGGTTCTGGCGGGGCGGCCTGACGGAGGGGTCGGTCAAGGGCTGAGAGCCGAAGGCTGCGTGCTGCGTACTGCGGGCCAGGGCCGTCGCGGGCCGGAGGCTGAAGGCTCGGGCCGTCGCGGGCTGGCAGCTGCGGGCTCGGACCGCCGGCTGCGCGGTCCGGATCAGGGCAGGTCCTCGCCTCGGACGATCGACGAGATCGGGGGCAGGGCGGCCCGGGTCGCCGGCGAGGTCTCATCGACGATCACGACGACTCCCACCAGCTCCGCCCCGGCCGTGCCGATGAGGTCCCGGGCCAGAGACACCTGGCTGCCGGTCTCGATCCAGTCGTCGACGATCACCACGCGCGCCCCCGGGACCAGGTGATCGGTGCGCAGCGCGAGCTCGCGACGTCGGCTTCGGTAGTCCGGCTCCGAGGCGCCGCGCGACGTCGGACCGGGGAACATGGCATCGCCCGAGCGCAGCGGCGAGAAGCCGACGCCCAGGCCCAGGGCGACCATGGGGGCGAGCACCAGGCCACGAGCCTCGATGCCCATCACCAGGTCGGGCGCGCACCGGGCCGCGAGGCGCGTGAGCTCTGCGGCGATGGCCGGGAGGGAGACGGGTCCCGCAGCATGCTCCACGTGTCCGCGTCCCCGTCGATCCACGCGAAGTGCTCGAGCACGAGCGTCGCGGCGTCGGGTGGAGCGGGGGCGGGCGCCGCAGGATCGGTCCGTGCAGACTCGTGCGGGGATGGGGCCATGTCGTCACGGTAGCGGGGCCGAGCGTCGCCGGAGGCCGCGGTCGGCCGTGCGAGGGGTTTCGCGGTCGAGGGACGTCGGGCGGCGGCGTTCTGGTCGTCGGGGCATGCATCAACCTGACTGTGAGCGCCCGAGCCCCTCGAAATCGGAGGGCTCGAGCGCTGGGAGTCAGGTTGTTGCACGCCTCGTGACCCGAGACGCGTACCCCGCGCCGTCGCGCTGCATTCTGTGGCCGTCACCCAGCCCCCGGGTGGCTTCCTCGACACCCTGCCGCCCAGGCCCAGGCCCGGGCCCCGACCCTGCCGCCCAGGCCCGGGCCCCGACCCTGCCGCCCAGGCCCGGGCCCCGACTGTGCCGCCCATGCCCCGCCCCGACGACCGTTCCCTCCGCCACACGCGCCCGACCGAGCGGTCCCCCCGCAGGCCACGCGCCCTTTCGCGAGCGCGACTGGGGCTTTCCTGGATGAATCCTCAGACACCGTGCCTAGCGTCGAAGCCGTTCAGCCACACGACCCATAGTGAGGAGACACATCATGACTGAGACCGTCACCGTTCCTGCCCCCGCAGGACCCACCCGCACCCGCCCCGAGAACGCCGAGGGCGGCTTCCTCGCCTCGGACGCGCTCTCGAAGAACCTGCAGCGCGTCCTCGTGGACCTGATCGCCCTCCACCTGGTGGGCAAGCAGGCGCACTGGAACATCGTGGGACCCAACTTCCGAGACCTCCACCTGAACCTCGACGAGGTGGTGGACATCGCCCGGGACAGCTCGGACACCATCGCCGAGCGCATGCGCGCCCTGCACGCCACCCCGGATGGCCGACCCGCGGTCGTCGCCGAGCAGACCTCGCTCCCCGAGCTGCCGCAGGGCGAGGTGCTGACCACCGACGCCGTGGACCTCGTGACCTCGGCGATCGAGGCGACGGTCCGCACAGTCCGCGACGTGCACGACGAGGTCGACGAGGCGGATCCGACCACCGCGGACCTGTTGCACGACGTGATCGGCAAGCTCGAGCAGCAGGCCTGGTTCATCAGCGCGGAGAACCGCACCCCGGCCTCCTGACGACGTGCTCCGCACGCCGGTTCGCCGCCCGACCGAGCGACGCACCGTTGCACCGCACACCCCGGCGATGCCGTCCGGCCTCGCCGTACCGCACCACCTCGAGGAGCGACAGACATGGACCTGGGCATCACCGGCAAGACCGCACTGATCACCGGCGCCGATTCCGGCATCG
Organism: Brachybacterium sp. AOP25-B2-12; assembly: GCF_052378625.1. Lineage (NCBI taxonomy): Bacteria > Bacillati > Actinomycetota > Actinomycetes > Micrococcales > Dermabacteraceae > Brachybacterium > Brachybacterium sp. AOP25-B2-12. Next base: position 178,661 of record NZ_JBQSXW010000006.1, read on the forward strand.
GCTGGGAGACCGCACGACAGCTGCTCGACGAGGGCGCCACGGTGTTCCTCAGCGACAAGGACGGGGACTCGGTCGCCGAGGCCGCCGCCCGCCTCGACCACCAGGACCGGGTGCACCACGCACCGGCCGACGTCACGAGCGTCGACTCGATCGCCGCGCTGCACCGCACCGTGCAGGAGGCGGTCGGCGAGATCGACATCCTCGTGCACAGCGCAGGTGTCACCGGCGCCCAGGGGCTGTTCCACGAGATCGACGACAAGGGCTGGGTCGACACCCTCGAGATCGACCTGCTCGGCGCCGTGCGCGTGACTCGTGAGTTCCTCGCGGATCTGCGCTCCGGCGGCTGGGGCCGCCTGGTCTACCTGACCTCGGAGGATGCCGTCCAGCCCTACGACGACGAGCTGCCCTACTGCGCCGCCAAGGCCGGCGTGCTGGCGCTGTCCAAGGGCCTGTCGCGCTCGTACGCCGGCGAAGGTCTGCTGGTCAATGCCGTCTCCCCGGCGTTCATCCACACCCCGATGACGGACGCGATGATGACGCGTCGCGCCGAGCAGCTGGGCGTGGGCTTCGACGAGGCCATCGAGTCGTTCCTGGGCGAGGAGCGCCCGTACATGGAGCTCGGTCGCCGCGGTGAGCCGGAGGAGGTCGCGTCGGTCATCACGTTCCTGTGCTCGGACCGCGCCTCGTTCGTCAACGGCTCGAACTACCGCGTCGACTCGGGTTCGGTCGCGACGATCTGATCCGATGCGGGCCGGCATACCCAGACCTGAGCCGCCTGGCGGCGATCGACCCGCGAGGGCTCGGCTGACCGACCGCACGCGGTCCCCGAAGCCCCGGCCCGCCACCTCGCGCGACCGAGACCGACCCCTGAGACACCCCAGACCATTCCCCTGCACCAGCCACCCACCACCCCCGGAGGCACCCATGACCGATCAGTACACCCTCGCCGACCCCACCACCATGTACGCCGACATCGAGACCACCGCCCAGCAGCAGCCGGGCTCCGGGCTCGACGCCGAGCTCGACAACCGCGCCGACCTCGGCGAGACGACCTACCGCGGCAGCGGCCGCCTCGCCGGACGCAAGGCCCTCATCACAGGCGGCGACTCCGGGATCGGCGGCGCGACCGCGATCGCCTTCGCCCGCGAGGGCGCCGACGTCGCGATCTCCTACCTGCCCGAGGAGCAGCGCGATGCCGACCACATCGCCGGGCTCATCGAGGAAGCGGGCCGCAAGGCCGTGCTCCTGCCCGGTGATCTCGAGGACCGCGACTACGTGACCCAGCTGGTGACCGACGCGCACGAGCAGCTGGGCGGCCTCGACATCCTCGTCAGCAACGGCGGCAAGCAGCAGTTCACCGAGGAGCTCACCGACCTGTCCGACGAGCAGTTCGACGCGACCTTCCGCACCAACGTCGACGCCCTGTTCTGGATCACCAAGGCCGCGCTCCCGCTGCTGGCGCCCGGCGCGAGCATCATCGCGACGTCCTCGATCCAGGCCTACCAGCCCTCGCCGACGCTCCTGGACTACGCGAGCACCAAGGCCGCGCTCAACACCTACGCCAAGGGGCTCGCCGAGCAGCTCGCGCCGCAGGGGATCCGCGTCAACGTCGTGGCCCCGGGGCCGATCTGGACGCCGTTGCAGACCGCGGGCGGCCAGCCGCCCGAGGCACTGCCGGAGTTCGGCGAGGACACGGGCCTGGGCCGTCCGGGCCAGCCGGCCGAGCTCGCCCCGGCGTACGTCTTCCTGGCCTCCCAGGAGTCGAGCTACGTCGTGGGTTCGACGCTGCACGTCAACGGCGGGATGCCGACGCCGTGACCCTCGCCTGACAGGTCTCCCCGGAACGCCCCCGGGCCGGTGCCTTCGCCCGCGTCCAGGACCGCGACGAGGAC